>JBAUJD010000230.1:0-2077 GCA_049683515.1 Thermosynechococcaceae cyanobacterium
GTTGTTTCCCTTTAAGGGCAAACTGATGTATTAACTTACTTTTTTGCTTCGATTCTCTGGCGCGATCGCAATCTTCACCAATACATAGAGACTGTTGGCGAATCTGTGAGGGGTTTAACCCCTCAGACATCGCCGTCCTGAATAGGCAGAATGATTGTGTAATGAGGCACCATACTAAATAATTTATTATGACTCTTCACCCACGCTCCTTGTCATTGATTCCTGAAATGACCGCCTCCGTAGCACGAACCTCCTTTCCCAAAGGCAATCCATATATGAAAATGCGCGACGAATTAGGAGTCTTGTACCAAGATACGGACTTTATTACCTTATTTCGAGCCGACTGCGGTCAAAGTGCTTTATCCCTGGACAATTAGCATTAATCAGTGTGATGCAATTTGCCGAGGGATTGACTGACAGACAAGCAGCAGAAGCGGTCAGAAGTCGTATAGATTGGAAGTATGCTCTGGGACTAGAAATTACTGATAGTGGCTTTGACTATTCAGTTTTAAGTGAAGGTCGAAGTCGATTAATTGCTGCGGGACGTGAAAGTCAATTACTTGATAAAATGCTAGCACATTTTCAAGATAAGGGATGGCTCAAAGCCAGGGGGAGAGCCAGAACTGACTCCACCCATGTCATCGGAGCCATCCGCAAAATGAACCGCCTCGAATGCGTTGGAGAAACTTTACGTCATGCCTTAAATCAGCTAGCCACTGTGGCCGATGAATGGTTATTAACAGTAGTTAATCGGGATTGGTCTGAGCGTTATGGCACGAGATTTGAGCAATATCGCTTGCCAAAATCTGAAACCGAAAAACAAAGCTTGCTATTAACTATTGGCTGTGATGGTCATCACTTGTTGTCAGCTTTGTATGACCCCTTGAGTCCTGAATGGTTGCGCCTGCTCAAAGCGGTAGAAATTTTACGCTGTGTGTGGATACAGCAATATGGGTGGTCGGGAGGCAAGGTTTATTGGCGAGAAGCCGATAATTTACCGCCCCACAAGCAGTTAATTACTTCCCCCTATGATACCGAGGCTCGCAATCGGACAAAAAGAGATACTAATTGGACAGGTTATACAGTACATCTTACAGAAACTTGCGATCGAGATTTACCTCATTTAATTACTCATGTTGAAACGACACCCGCAACTACTGGAGATGTCGAAATGACTCAGGTGATTCATCAAGCTTTGCAGGGTAAACACCTGTTACCACAAGAACATATCGTCGATACTGCTTATGTTGATGCTCAACACTTGCTCACGAGCGAGACACAATTAGGTATTGAGCTTCTTGGCCCTGTACCGCCTGACTCTAGTTGGCAACAAAAAGCTAAGCTGGGCTTTGAGCTTTCTTGTTTTACCGTGGATTGGGAGCATCGCCATGCGACTTGTCCGCAGGGGCACACCAGCAAATCTTGGCATCAACGCTCGGATAATTATGGCAATCCGACCATTCAAGTCCGCTTTCGTCGGCCCGATTGCGCTGATGAGTCCTGTTCGCTCTCAATGTACTCATTCGCCGGCCTCGGCTCGTGTTCTCACTCTCAAACCTCAACCTCTTTATGTAGCTCTAGCTAAAGGTAGGGCGAGACAACATACCCTGGATTTTAAGCAGCGTTATGCCTTACGGGCTGGTGTTGAAAGTTCCCTGTCTCAAGGAATTCGTGTTTTTGGTTTGCGTAACGCTCGTTACATGGGTCTTGCCAAAACTCGTCTACAACATATTGTGACTGCTGCGGCGATGAATCTGTCAAGAATGTGGGCATTTTGGCGTAACATTCCGATTGGCTTGACCCGGCACTCTCGTTTTTCTGCTCTTTTTCCCTCTGCCTCATCATAGTTTTTTTCCATGATTATGGGATGTTTGGTTTCACCCTTTTTTAATTCGCCAACAGTCTCTTTCAATCGCCGGGTCGCTAAAGTCTTCTCAAACAAAACTAATGGTTCTAATGAATTATGCCAACTTGAAAAATTACTTAATCAGGAAACAATCGGACGCCTGAAAAGAGAGTCGGAAGTAACTTACTTGGAATCCTTGGCAAATATAAGAGACTGTTGGCGAATTAAAAA
>JBAUJD010000231.1:0-2056 GCA_049683515.1 Thermosynechococcaceae cyanobacterium
CTACTGTTCCTCGGTCAAGGGATTACTGGCACTCGCGATTTGCTAGAGATTCCGTTAAGCTGGCAAAAGCCCCATCTCTATCGCTGTGACTTTGAAAAGCAAACCTGTCCTGAGGCCAATAGTCAGCTTCCCCTCGTGAGTCCCCCGCTAGCATGAGTGACTTAACCGCCCTTGTAATTGGGGCCAGCCAAGGCATTGGCTTAGGATTTGTCCGCCATCTGCTCGAAAACCCACAGATCTCAAAGGTCTATGCCACCTATCGTTTATCAGAATCGGCTACTGGTCTCCTTTCATTGGCACAGGAGTCAGATCGAGTTCATTGCGTAACGATTGATACCACCCAAGAAGAACAGATTGCCGCCTGTTGTGAGCAGATTAAAGCCTCTGGTAACCGGCTCCATTGGGTGATTAACTGTGTGGGCATTCTCCACGAAGGGGACTTGCAGCCAGAGAAAGCGCTGCGGCAGCTCAATACAGATCAGCTCACGCGATACTTTCAGGTCAATAGTATCGGCCCAGCACTGTGGGCCAAGCACCTGATGCCCTTACTCAAGCATCCTGATCGCAGTATTTTGGCAACGATTTCAGCCAAAATCGGCAGCATTGGCGATAACCGTCTGGGGGGCTGGTATGGCTATCGAGCCTCTAAGGCCGCCTTAAATATGTTCATGAAAACCGCTTCCATTGAATATCGGCGCAGAAGCCCCAACACAATTGTGGTCACCCTCCATCCTGGCACCACCGACACCAAGCTCTCGGAACCCTTTCAACGCAGTGTCCCACCCGAAAAGCTCTTCTCAGTAGACCGCACCGTCACGCAGCTTCTCGCTGTGTTGGAGGGGTTAGAGAGTGGTGATAGCGGCCAATTCTTTTCATGGGATGGCAGTCCAATTCCCTGGTGATCTACCGCGAGGTGCTGGGCGGTCGTGATGCCGCTAGCGGTGTCTGGAACTGTTCTTGCAGAAAGACTTTAAGCTGTTGAGCAAACTCAGGGCGTTGAGCAAATTGCTCTGTGCGGGTGGGTTTGCGATCGTCATTTAAGGCCCAGCCGAAATCGCTGCTTAACCTAAGTTTGCCGTTCCAGTCTGAAATGGAGATCAACACAAAGGGTTCAGCACTCTGTTCATACCCAAATAACCGAAACACATAGTTAAAGGTGTTGTCCTGAGCTGCTGCCACCGTAGAAGACTGGCCGTACTTTTCTTGGAGATGCGATCGCATCTGCCCCAACAGATCTGGATCATCTAGTTCTTCTAACAGCCGCACCGAAAGCGTTAGGGCAAAGAAAAACTCCTCCACTGGCACAAACTCAAGCCGCATTCACCCAACCCTCAATCAATCACCAGCCCTATCATAGCGGCGGTGGGGGAACGGAGCCGCGCCCAATCTTGCTTTTTACATAGAGCTTGCCCGTCGTTGCTGGCCTGAAGATATGCATAATGACCTCTATACGCTGCAGAGTGCGCGGGGCTTCCCGTCTGTTTGCTACTGTTAGAACAGAAATAAATCTGTAGGCAAAAGCAGTTGCGCTTTGCATCGCCACAGTTTGATAACCGCGAAGGAGACGAGCATGGCAGGTCATTTACTCTTGGTTGATGATGAACCGGGCCTTCGAGAAGCAGTACAGGCCTACCTTGAGGACAGCGGATTTACCGTAGACGTTGCCAGTAACGCTAAAGTCGCCTGGACAATGCTAGAAAAACAAACGCCAGCCCTGGTAATCTCCGACATCATGATGCCAGATGTAGACGGCTATCAGTTTCTGCAACAGATGCGTGACGATGCCCGGTTTAGTCGTCTCCCTGTGGTGTTCTTAACGGCCAGAGGCATGACTAAGGACCGCATTGAAGGCTACAGCGCTGGGGTTGATGCCTACCTGCCTAAGCCCTTTGACCCAGACGAACTGGTGGCGATTGTCACTAATCTTATGAATCGTCAAACGGCAAAAGCCGAGGGGGCAAGTATCGATATTGCCGATCTCGCGAGTCAAGTGGCTGAAATCAGAGCCTTGCTGATGAATCAGTCCCATATGAATACAAAGGCTAATCCCATCAAA
>JBAUJD010000232.1:0-1925 GCA_049683515.1 Thermosynechococcaceae cyanobacterium
CGTCTGGAGTATCCGAAAGTCTCGCAGTCGTTGCTCTGGAACATTTGCGATTAGCTATGACCCCGATGACTGTGTGGTGGTCTATCACGGCGACCACAAAGGCACCCCCCAAGGGCAGGGCAACTTAGAAGGTCGATTGCTTGGACACTTCCAGCAATCCCCTGGTGTTCCCTTTGAGGTCGCTGAACTCGCCATGCATTTCGGCAGTAGTGAGGCTCATATTCGCAGACTGGTGAAGCGCCTTCGGCGACAGGGACATCTAACAGATGAGATTCGAGAGGTTCAGGCCAATAATGGGCGCGGTGGAAAATCTCGAAAAAAAGTTTTCGTGTATCCCAAACTCGATGATCAAGTGACAAAAAGCCAGTCAGGGCAAGGGTCGGTGTCACTTGATCATAAATCACCTAAATGTGATCAAGTGACAAAAACAACGGTATATCAACGATCTTTGTCACCCGATCATCCATCTCTGGACACAGGCGATGTGAATAAAGCTGACGCTTGCACCTTAGAACACGACGATCAAAAACCTCAAAGCCAGTCAGGGCAAGAATTGGTGTCACTTGATCATCATACGCGCGATCCCGGTGGGACTTACTCTGCCCGATCCTTAAAGAAAGGTGACTGGGTGGAACTGCTCACCGGCTATTTCGCAGGCCGACAGGTGCAGATTGTGGGGTTCCCGCGCCGGAAGCCTGGATGGGTAGAAGTCAAGGGTAAGGACTGGGCGATCACCAAGGAATATCAACGTCAGGATTTGCGACTAATTCGGAGGGCATCAGCATGACATCTCAAGCAAACTCACAACCAGCCGTCTGGTGCAACAAGCATGAAGCGGCCAAGATTGTGGGACTCTCAGAGTCCACGCTCAAGAAGTTGCGACTGAGTAACCAGTTAGTTGAAGGGATTCACTGGATTCGATACTCTAGCCGCTGTGTCCGCTACAACGTTGAGCTTTTGAAGGACTGGGCAGTCAATCGAGAAAATACAGCCAATCATGACCAAGCGATTGAGAACTATCTCAGTTCTCTGCCCTCTAATCAGGCTCCTGTACAGCAGGGCTAAGTCATTTCAGTGCGACGCTTTAGAGTGTGGGTACTGTTACGAGATCGAGGGGTTTAGCGTAGACCCGATCAATGATTTGGGCTGAGTTGCCAACCCACTTGGCAAGCTGAATCGAAGAAATATCAGCCTCTCGACACAGGCTACAAAACGTGTGCCGGGTTTGATAGGGATTTCGATATTCCAAATTCGGCAGACCATTGAGAATTTTACGCCAAGCCCGGTTGTTGAAGTTGTGCCAGTTGATGAACTTCCCGCCAGGGCTAGGAAAAACTAAATTGTTGGGCTTGCATCCCTCCGGCCTAATTGTGTCCAGCAACTCACTCAGTTGAGCATTGATCGGAAATCTGCGTGATTGCTGGGTTTTGAGGCCATCTTTAAGAACTAGTCCTTTGCCGTTGTAGATTACAGCTTGATCGAAAGTGATTGCTGTATGGTTGACGTGCCTCCACTGCAGCGCGATCGCTTCTGAAGGACGGCACCCAGTAAAGAACAGGAACTCTACCAGCGGAGCATAGTGCTTGTAGTAGCGATCTAGTTTGAAGGCTTCAATGATGCGATCGCGTTCCTCACGAGTGAAGGGATAAATTTCCTCTTCTTCGGTACCCGTCTTTTTGACCTTCACCTCCGATGCAGCTCCCTCAAAGGGATTCTCATCCAATAGCTCAGACTTCTTAGCCCATTTGCAACAGGCAGATAAATGCATCAGCACCCGCTTAGTTGAGTTTGCGGGGACATTCCCATTCAGCCAGTCAAAAACGGCTTGAGACTCATTGGGAAATTTATGAGGACAGCGGTTCAAGTGATTTGCCACCCAGCCATACATCCGAATCGTCGCTGGAGATTTCCCAGCCGTTCGGACC
>JBAUJD010000233.1:0-4521 GCA_049683515.1 Thermosynechococcaceae cyanobacterium
CATTACACTAGACCAGAAGATGAAAGCTGTTGCTCAAGCCAGAAACATCAAGATATTGGAGTGAAGATGAAAGTCTATTCCTATTCGCAAGCTCGTCAAAATCTCTCAGATTTGCTCAATCAGGCACAGCATGAAGAGGTTCTGATTCGCCGTAGAGATGGCTCCACTTTTTCTGTTATCGCTAAGCTTTCACCCCATTCACCCTTCGACATTCAAGGCAAGCAAACTCAGGCAGTGACACCGGATATATTGCAGGCTGTTCGAGATTCTAGAGCGCGCTAGCGTCTCCCGAGAAGAAGAAGGATATACCAAAACTCATCATACTTATGGGCCTGTTTTGGAAGCGACTGGACCTATAGCTTAACGAAGCTGGTGCAAACGACAGGGTTTTGGGGTGGCTCCGCGCAGGCTCTCATTTCAATGTCACGACCTGGCCCCATATCGGCATAGTGTTCATCAAATTCATCCACGGGAATCGTGGCTGTTCCGTAGCGTTGACCCGCTCGATCTTCAACGTAATGAACGGTTCCAGCCGGGGCTGTATCTTTAACCCAGGTGGCTCCACAGGCTTTGGAATACCGCAGTTCGATGCGGTAGGCCGATAGGACGTTTTCAGACTTTTTAATATTGCCGGTGTTGGAAGTAATCGTTTGCATGTCTTGGTCGCAAAAGTTATCGACGGGATCACGTCCGATACAGTCTCGATTTTGACAGGTCACGGGCTTTGAGACTTTAATGCTAGCGGTCTCAGCGTCTAGGAGGGCTGGGGCCGGTAAAAAGCGAGCAGCGGCGACCAAACCTCCGACCGACATCAGCGGCACCCACAATAGAGGTCTTTTCACGAAGGCAAGCCGATCTTTGCCAGAAGCCGGGACAGGTGACGGAGCTGCTAGATGTAACTGCTGGATCTGTTGTTCTAACACCTGAACGGTGGCGGGTCGCGCCCCTGGCATCACGGCAATTAATTGATCAATGAGATCGGCGAGGGGGGATGCAATTTGAGGAGCATCCGGTCGCCACTGGAGTTCGCCCGTGGTCTGATCCTTGGGCAACTCTAGGGGATGCTTGAGGGTGAGCAGATGCACTAAGGTGCGGCCCAGGGCAAAAAAATCTGACTGCGGCAGGGCACACCCTTCCATCTGCTCTGGGGGCATATAGCCCGGAGTGCCGATGCAGGTGGTATCTTGACCGGCACCGATTTTGCCAAGATAGGTATCGGTGACCTGGCGAGTGGCCCCGAAATCAATCAGGGCAAGCTGGCCGTTGGGCCTCAGCAGAATATTGCTGGGCTTAATATCGCGGTGGAAAAAGTCTTGAGTATGGAGCTGCTTCAGAATGGCAACCAACTGCTGCAGCCAGTCTTGGGCCTGCGAGGAAGTGAGCCGTTCACAATCAAGCTGTTGTTCTAGCCACTGCTTCAAGCTTTGGCCCTTAATTTTCTCCATCACAATGCAAGGGGTATCCTTGAGCCATCCTGATTCTGAGATCAAGAAATACCCATCTACATCGATTGTTGGGATGCCTGCGTGGTGAATTTTTCGCAGCACATAGGCTTCTTGAGTGAATAATTCTTTTGCCTTGGGATGTTGACTCACCAAGAGCTTGCACACCTTAGAGGTCAAGGTTTTAAGATCGTGGACCTCTAGGGTAAGGGTCAACGCACTTTTGCCCAACAGCTTTACGCCCCGATACCGTTCGTTGAGTATTAAAGGGGTCTTGCAGTGGCGGCAGTGCTCTACGGCTGCATTTTCAAGGTCTGCTGGTTGAGGGCAATGTTGATTGAAGCAATAGGACAACATATCAAGGCTCTAAGGATAAACCCAGCGGATGGCGAAGCACTTGTCGAATAAAGGGCTGCAAGGAATAGCATACCTGATGGTTGAAGTTAAGCGGATCGACGAGAGATTGTGAGATTAGATTATCTAAGGCTTCGATGATCTGAGATTTGCGCCATTCTTGGTCTAGCGCCTCTAGAATGCTGCAAAAGAATAAAGGCTCAGTCGCTTGAGACAGGGTTTCTAAGATCTGTCGTTCAGGGTCAGAGCAGTGTTGAACTTGCATCTGCAGCAGATGGCTAAGATCGCCGAGGAAAAGGGTTCCGTGCTCTAAAAAGGTACGCACAGACCCTGCAAAGACGGTTTGAATCGTTGCTGCCGCTAGCTTAAGTGCGAGGGGATGGCCTCGATAGAGCTGAATTAATTCGGGCCAATATTCAGATTCACCTAAGCCTTGGTTCTGCAGGAGTTGCTCTGTGCCGCTTTGCAATCCGGTCACCTTAAAAAGCTGAGCGCTGGGCATTTGCTTCTCGATTAGGGTTAGCCACTGGGGTTTAACTCGACTAATCAAAATGAGTTTACTGCGCCCCAAGGTATTGAGCAGGGGGTTAAATAAGGTTGGTGTTGAGAGGGCTTGGGTTGTCTGTGGTTTAAGTACTTCTAGGTGGTCTATGACTATTAATAGGGGGTGCGATCGCATCCCCTGCAATAAAGTATCGGGCCAGATGCCGTTCTGCAGAGTCTTCTGGGTATGGGGATGGATGGCATCGAGCCACAAAACCTGATCAAATTGGACCTTGGTGAGCTGAGCTAATTCAATGGCTAGAGAGGTTTTGCCAATTCCGGCTAGCCCCCACAGGCCAATCAGGGCTATTTGAGGCGATTGAATCGAGGCTTGCAACGTGCTGAGGTCTTGCTGCCGACCCAGGCAGGGGTTGTGGGGTAAGGGCAAGGTGCCGGGATAGTAGCCTAGCTCACAGAGATTAATATCGCTGGCCTGTTTCACGAGCCGAGGGGGGCAGGGAAGGAGATCGTTAAGCTCAAGGTTGAGGGCTGTGGCGATTTTTTGCAGCTTATCGATACCAGGCTTTTTGATTTTGGAGTTGAAGAGGCGACTGAGGTAGTCGCGGCTGATGCCGGTTTGCTGAGAGAGCTGATAGACAGACATCTCTCGTTGCTGAAGGTGCTGCTGTAGGCAGGCTGCGATATTCTCGGCGTTATGGTTCGATTTCATTGAGGCTCAGCGGGGATAGTTGCACGGGCGCACAAATAGTTGAATAAGGGCGATTAGCAATCAACTAGTCAATATCAGTAAAGTATGCATAAAGATAGCATCTTTTGTGTTCAAACAATGTTTGAATTAATGTCGTTATTTCGATTGACGATGGGCAAACTAAGTTAGCTGGACATAGAGCGACTTGATATGAGGGCATATAAGTAATGTTCTTAAAAGCATTAGATGTCGGGATTTCAGTTTCAGCAAATCAAAGGGTATATAAGGATTTAATGATGGCTGTCTAACGAAAGTGCTGTCTATTAGTTTAAGTGTAAAAAAGATTGCATTTTTTCTAATGATTCGCGTGATTTGGTCTATAGATCGCTTTGATTCATGGTGCTTTTGGCAACATGAGAAGTTTGCAATCCTTCTTTCAGTGAGTAGTCTGACTCTTTGCTTCAGGCAAAAAACATAATTCTAGGGGGTCTCATGAAAAAGTCACTTTTAACTATTGCAGTTGCGACGGCCACTGTATTTCTACCTATTAGTCAAGCCGTTGCAGATACGGTGATTATTCCTGGTTCAGCGGTCATCCTACAGCAAAATGCTCCTATCCCTCCTTTGGTCATGAAGGATACCTACTATGAGTCGAAAATGACGGGAAGTGTGGACGCACTAATTGGCTTATCAAATACACAAAAACTATTTGTTTATTTCAGACTAAGTTCCATTGGAACCGCTAAGAGAATTTTCTCTGTAAAGCTTATTGATTCTGCTGGAAATACATTTGGATATCTTGAACCAGAGATTAAAAAAACAGAACTTTTGGGTAGATATGGTGAGAAGTATACCCTTGCACTAGATCCAAAAATTATACAGAGATTGGCTAGAGTTGAATTGATTGTTCAAAAGGGAAATGAGCAAAAAGCAGATGAGCTGAAGCAGACTTTGCGAAAAGAAATTCGTTCGGTGTATGCAAATGGATCGGCATTGATTAGTGGACCATTTGAATATGTTCTTTCTCCAATTCCTAAGCCAGGTTCAGGCACAGGAGCAAAAACCGGCAATAGCTGGTAGAGAACAAGTCTACAAGTCTTTTAGCTAATTTGGGGTTGTTGAACTTAATTACTGAAATGTAAATAATGAAAAAATTTGGATTCTTATTTTTACTGCTTAAATCTTCTAAAAGCAGTAGCACTCTTTGCTGCCTTGCTTTCATACAGCTACTTTCGCTAGTCTTATCTTTTCCTAGCTACGCCAATACAGTCAGTCAAGGAAGGTCAAGCAATGAGTTATCTACTGAGATCTCTGACTTATCTCAACCTGTACAAGAAAAGCAAAGCCAGGATCTCCAATTAAATGGCTCTCTTCAGCAGGGTGAAAATCCAGGTGAATCTGATGTAAAAGCAGATATCACAATCTTAGAGACTCAAGCAGAAGAGCCGGTGTTAGCGCAGGAACCAGGACAACCGGAGGCAACTCCCCCTGAAGAACCAGAGGTGTCACCCGTCGGCGATCCGCTGGACAAGC
>JBAUJD010000234.1:0-2116 GCA_049683515.1 Thermosynechococcaceae cyanobacterium
GGCCAGCGGGCCGTGCTTTAGTGCCGTAAGATTGATGCAGGGGTCTCCTTGAGTCTGAGCGCTTTACCGATTCAAGATAAATACCGGAGCGATCGCAATTAGCTCGTGGACGATTTCTACGCGGTGAGAGCGAAGTAATACTTGGGGAGTCTAGATATGTATCATCAGAGGCTGGGCTGGGCAAGTGCGCTGATGCTTTCAGGACTACTAGCCATGGGGACTCTCACCGGCTGTAGCGTGGGCACCTATAACACCGATGTCACCGTTAACGGAACGCGAAAAATAGAGCAAAAGCTCGATGGGGTGGTTCGCAAGATTGAAACCGATGCCCCAGTCGTCTTTGAGAACGGGACGATTGCGACGTTCCCAGCGGGTGCTGTGCTGCGAATTCAAGAGAATAAAGACGGGAAAACAATTCGGGCCGAGCTACGTGAGAAAGAGGGCAACCAGGCGCTGTTCATCGAAGCAGACAACACCTTCCGCGCCAGTACACCGGACGAACAAGCGTGGTTTCAAACTTTTCTCAAAGCGATGAATTTAGAAGATCGAGACAAGTCTGATTTGGCTCTAAAGAAGCTTCGTGATGCAAAGTCTGCATTTCCAGAGACATTGGAGGCTGAACTCGAAGAACTCAGCTCGTCAGACCAGGCAAAGCTTCTAGAGTCGATTGCCAAGCAGTTGAAACTTGCGCCACCTCATCAGGTTGTCGTGGTCGAAGCCGTCTTCAATGAGGTGACGTTTGCTTCGAGTCAGACAGATATTCTACTGGCTTTGATTCAACGACCAGACTTTGCCTCTAAAGCCGAACAGAAGATACGCGATCGCATTGAAGATATCTCATTCAAATCGAACCAAGAAAAGATTACAGAGGCGCTTGATAATCGAGCAAGTTCTGGGAACAAAAGCCCTGCTAGCACTAATAAAGAATGACAGATGAGCGGCAGTGGGATGTCTCCTATGCGTGCTGATTTTTGATCAGTTGCACCACGACAGAAATTTTAAAGCCTGCTTTACCCGCCTCAGTTACTGACATCCAGGATGTAGTTACCTTGATTCCTTCATGCTTTGATAGCCCCGTGCTGCTAATACTGCTGTTCCATAGGCGGCTTGGCGGTGGCGGGGTTCTTGGATGGGCACCTGCAAATGGCGCTGGCGGATCGCTTGCCAAGCTAGGTTTTGAGCACCGCCCCCGGCGGTATAGACTTGAGTGAGAGGCGTTGCACCTTGGTCTTGCAAAAGGCGATACCCTTGGGCTTCAATGCGAGCCAGACTTTCGAACAGGCCGTGGAGAAAATCTTCAGGGCGATCAGGGCGAGGCTGTAGTCGAGGTTCCAGATCAGGATCATGGGTGGGGAAACGCTCTCCGGGTTGGGGCAAGGGGTAATAATTAAGTGGGCTAGGCTGCTGCGGGTCGATGTGTTGACTGAGTTCTGTTAGTTCTGCGTTTGAGAAGTACTTCTGCAGCACTGCGCCGCCCGTATTAGAAGCTCCACCAACAAGCCACTGCTGACCGAGACGATGACTATAAATGCCGTAATGAGCGTTATCGATGCGAGTGTCGCTTAATAGCTTCAGGACTAAGGTTGATCCCAAGGAGGTGACGGCTTCACCGGGTTGTTGTGCGCCGCTGGCTAGAAAGGCGGCAATGCTGTCGGTGGTACCGGCACAAATCTGGCAGTGGGGTGAGAGGCCAAATCGTTTTGAGATCGCAACTTGAACATTACCCACCACAGTCCCTGGCGACACGACATGGGGCAATAGCGGCACCAGCATTTTTAGCCCATCGTGTTGAAACCAGTCGGGATACTGTTCTAGGGCTGGGTCATATCCGAGCTTGAGGCTATTGTGATAGTCGCTGATGCCTAGCTGTCCGTGGAGCTGAAAAGCAAGCCAGTCGGCCTGATGCATTAAGACATGGGCATTGCTGAAATCAGCTTTATGGCTGAGGGTTAGCAATTTTGCCAAGCTAGAACTAGTACTGAGGACGGTGTGACCTGGTGGTGCGATAGCACCCAGCAATTCCAAGTCTCTAGGATCACAGGTTTCGTTATAGAGCACTGCCGGATGTAGGGGTTCCCCTTGAGCATCGCAAAGCAAAATGGCTGAAGAGGTGCCG
>JBAUJD010000235.1:0-1660 GCA_049683515.1 Thermosynechococcaceae cyanobacterium
GCTTTGTGCCTAGAGACGCCAGCATCTTTGTAAAGAGCAGCATCCCCACCACCAGCAGCGGGAGCTGAATCGAAGCCAAGATGCTGCCAAAAGCTTTCAGGTCAAGGAGCAAGCCCATATTAATGAAAAACATGGGAATAAACAGAACGCTGCCCAAAAACTCGGTTTTCTCCTTGACGGCACCGTCGCCAATCACACTATTGATCGCTAGTCCCGCCAAGAACGCGCCAATGATGCCTTCGACGCCAATCAGTTGCGCCACCACCGCACAGAGAAAGACCGACAGCATCACGAACAAAAACTGGTTGCCCTCATCTTGACCCGTTTTACGGAAAAAGAAATGCCCAAACCGTTTGAGGCCCACCAAAACGGCAAGGGTATACACCGTCAACGATCCTAATAAGAACATCAGCTTGAGGGCCGTAAAATCACCTTTATTCACGCCCAAGCAGATGGCAAGGACCAGTAGCGCTCCGATATCAGTGAAGATGGTGGCTCCCACCGTAATCGTGACGGCCTCATCACCGACAACCCCCAGTCGCTGCACGATGGGGTAAGCCAGCAATGTGTGGGAGGCCAGCAGTGAACCAATTAAGACCGCTGCCAGCCAGCCAAAGTTGAATATTAGCCCGATGGCAATGCCGCCCACCATCGGAATAGCAAAGGTGAGTAGGCCAAAACTAAGGGAACGATTGCGCGTCTTTTGGAACTGCTCTAAGTCAATCTCTAGACCGGCGACAAACATCAGATAAATCTTGCCGATTTCAGAGAGCAGCTTCATGGTTTCAGTGTCAGAGCGTAACCAGCCCAAACCGCTACCGCCAAAAATCACCCCCGCCACTAACAGGCCCACTAAACCCGGGAGCTTTAAGCGTTCAAAAATGGGAGGCGTCACTAAGACAATCGCCAACAACAGCACAAAGGTTGCGATCGGTTGGCTGAGAGTCTGGGCAGCAGATTCCACCATCAGTGGGTACATAGACAAAATGCTCCAAATGGCGAAAAGCGTAGTGGTGTGGCTAGCAACAACAGAATTAAGCGAAACTTAAAGCCAGTCGCGACTGGCTCTTGAATCAGCTCAAAATCAGTGAAGCACTGGCATACAAGCTCATTCAATTTACCATTAGGCACGGATAGATGATGCCACCTTGAGAACAACTTGCAGACAAAGAATGTTTTGGGGGTGTCGCGAAGCAGCTCTAGACTTGCGAATTGAATCATTGAACGATGTCAACGCATAAACGAGGCAAAGCTCAGAGAATAGGGCTTTCACCCTTTCAAATCGCCGATATCTTATTTCAATTACTCTGAGAGTATGATTGAGACTCACACTGCTTCTGAGAGCGTTAGTATATGAGCCTTCCAGCTTGGCTGCGTGAGCATTATCAATGAATAGGGTACTAATGTGGATTGATCGAAGTTCCCCGGTGATACTGTGGGCGATCGCAAGTCTCACCCTCTGCTTGCTGGGCGGCATTGATTTCTACACCGGCTTTGAGCTTTCTTTTGCGGTCTTCTATATCATCCCGGTGGCGCTGGCGGCTTGGGGCATTAGTCGCAATGCGGGTTTTGTGCTGTCTGTTGCCAGTGCTGGGATGTGGCTCACGGTCAATCAGCTTGCGGGCGAGACCTTCTCTCACCCTGCCATTGGTTACTGGAA
>JBAUJD010000236.1:0-3384 GCA_049683515.1 Thermosynechococcaceae cyanobacterium
TTACAGGGAGAAGGCGGCGTTAACCCCGGCAACGTTGAGTACTTCCAGCAGGTACGTCAGCTTTGCGATCAGCACGGCATTTTGCTGATGCTGGACGAAGTTCAGGTGGGCATGGGCCGTACTGGCAAACTTTGGGGCTACGAGAATCTGGGCATTGAACCAGATGTCTTTACCCTTGCCAAAGGCTTAGCGGGCGGCATCCCGATTGGCGCGATGCTGTGCAAAGAGTCGTGCAATGTTTTTGAACCGGGAGACCATGCCAGCACCTTTGGCGGCAATCCCTTTGCTTCTGCAGCAGCGCTCTGTGTCTGCCAAACCATAGAAACAGAATGCATTATCGAGAATGTGCGATCGCGAGGTGAACAGCTCCGTGAAGGGTTGAGGCAAATCGCGGCCCAATATCCTGAATGCATCTCTGAAGTGAGGGGTTGGGGCTTGATCAATGGCGTTGTGCTAGCCGAATCCCTAAAATCTATTGATGTCGTCAAAGCGGCAATGGTAGAAGGGTTGCTGCTGGTACCCGCCGGTCCACAGGTGGTTCGATTTGTGCCGCCTTTGGTGGTCAGTGCCGCCGAGGTTAATCAGACCATTGACACGATGAACAACGTCTTGGCTCGCCTTTGTGCCTAGAGGCTGACAGGCCACGATCTCACAAAGAATAAGACAAAGCTACAATAAAGATGGCTTCGCGGCGCAGCCACGCCCAAGCCTCTATTATTTCAGCTAACAACAGCCATGCTTAATTTTATTCGAGATTACGGTGCTGGGATCGGCGGTTTTGTCGTTTCCGCCGGTGCTTTGTCTGGATTTCTGTGGTTTTTGTTTAGATCAGCGGTGGGCGCAGCCGTTAAGCCAGAATTGACGGAAATTAATGGACGGTTAGATACGGTACAGGAAGATATCTCTAGCCTCAAAGAAGGGCAAGCTGCCTTGAGAGCAGATGTCTCTAGCCTGAAAGAAGGACAAACTACCCTGAGGGCTGATGTCTCTGACCTTAAAGCCGATGTCTCTGGCCTCAAAGAAGGACAAGCTGTTTTAATTAAGCTGGTTCAAGAAGCGCTGCAAAGTCGAGAAGTTAAAGTTTAGTTCCTTGAAATAGAGCCGAACCATAGGAGAGGTAAATATCTGTGCATACTGTTCCCACTTCCAAGACGCCGCTTCCTCTACAGGTCGGTCGCTGGATTCTGGATCCAGTTAGTTACCTTAAGTCGAACTTTAAGCGCTACGGCGATGTCTTCAATGCCAGGGTGCTCTGGGGGGGCACGGGGCACGATGGACTCATTCTGGTCAATGAGCCGAAGGCGATTCAGTATATTCTCACCCACGACACTACCAAGGCGTTCACCGCCCCTGGAGAGGCCAATAAGCTATTAGAGCCAATGCTCGGTCGGCAAAACCTGATTATGTTGAGCGGTGACCAGCACAAAAGTCGTCGCCAGTTAGTGATGCCGCCACTGCATGGAGAATATCTGAAGTCCTATGGACAGATGATTCAGAAGATTACGGAGGATGCGATCGCAACATGGTCCACCCACGACATCATCGACGTTCGTCCGGCCATGCAGAAAATCACGATGCGGGTGATTTTGCAGGTGGTGTTTGGTTTGCACGGCGGCGATCGCTATCAGCAGCTCGAAACATTGATCACTAAGCGCCTCGACATGACGGATACCCCCCTGGCCTCTGCCGTTATTTTCTTGCCCTGGCTGCAAAAAGATTGGGGTTCCTGGAGTCCCGGTGGTCGCCTTCGCAGGCTAGGCGCACAAATCGACGAGATTCTATTTGCCGAAATCAAAGAGCGACGCGCTAACCCCGATCCGGGTCGCATTGATATCTTGTCGCTGCTGCTGGCGGCAACAGATGAAGAGGGCCACGGTCTCACCGACCAAGATTTGCGAGATGAGTTGATGACCCTGCTGTCAGCAGGCCATGAGACCACGGCGACGGCTCTAACCTGGGCAATGTATTGGGTTCACGCTCGACCGGAGGTGAAAGAGAAGCTGCTAGCAGAGCTAGAAACGGTTTCTGACCCTCGCGATTCGTCTGAATTTTTGCAGTTGCCCTATCTCTCAGCGGTTTGTAACGAAACCCTCCGCATTCATCCGGTGGCGATGTTGACCTTTCCGCGCCGGGTTGAAGAGCGGGTGGAGCTGTGCGGCCATCAGTTTGAACCCGGAACGTTGGTGATGGGCTGTATTTATTTGCTGCACCAGCGTGAAGATCTCTATCCTGAGCCTGAGACGTTCAAGCCGGAGCGGTTTTTAGAGCGCCAGTTTACGCCCTACGAGTTTATGCCCTTTGGCGGTGGGGTGCGTCGCTGTGTGGGAACGGCATTGGCTCAATATGAACTTAAGATTGCTTTGGCGACGATGTTGACGCAGGTAGATTTAAATTTAGTGAATCAAAACCCCGTACGACCTGGGCGGCGAGGGGTCACGCTGGGACCGACGACAGCGGTAAAGGTAGAGAAATTGCGATCGCGATCTATTGCACAAGCCTATCAATACGTATGATATCCGACCCATAAGAGCACTGGGCGCTGTTTTTTTGGGCGGGTGATAGGCTCTTTAATCTTTGATCGGGTTGACTTTAAAGAATTCTTACAAAAAGCAGTGCCGATATCTGAGCCTCTATATCGTCTCAGGATCAAAATGAGGAGTGAGGCTGGTTAAGGAAAATTAGCTCCTCTGCGGTACTTTGCCTGCCCAAAATTTGATTGCGATGGGGAAAGCGACCGAAGCGCTCGATCACGTCGGCATGGCGCTGAGCATAGTCAATGGGACTAGCGCTATCAGGATCATTCTGAAGCGTTTGCCAAAGCTGAAGCGATCGCAACTGGTCGTCCCACTCCTCACTATGCTCGTAGGGCAAATAAACAAACCATCGCTGCACAAGCAAGAGTTGCTGGTCGAACTGTTGCTCAACGGCATATTTTGCCACCGCTAGCGCTTGGGCATCGGTGGCAAAGGCTTGGGGCGTGCCGCGAAACATATTGCGCGGAAACTGATCGAGAAGCAGTAAGAGCGCCAAGCATCCATCAGCAGTCTGTTGCCAGGGGTCGAGGGTTCCGGCGGCAGCTTGTGGGTAGAGAATGGAGAAGCGATCGCAAATCTCTTGATCAAAGTCAGGATTTTTGCGAAACCAAGCCGGTTGAGGCTTCCCAAACTCGGCTTGACCGGGAGAACCGAACCAAAACGTCAAAATTTCGTTTTGAAAACGACTATTGTTACTCATCAACCCAGCTTTTCAGGTTGTGATCGCTCTTCCATAAAGTCTTCGGAGAAATTTTCGAGACTATCAAACAAGCATTGCCATTGCCCCTCACAGGGCAACAAAATCACAGCATTCCCTTGACGATTGATAAAAACGAAGTCACCATTAAAT
>JBAUJD010000237.1:0-2974 GCA_049683515.1 Thermosynechococcaceae cyanobacterium
AACCCAGCCAACACCATGAGGCTGCCTGCGGCAACAAATAAACCCGTTAAATTAATTTCTAACAATACACCTGAGATGGCCTGAGAGAAAGGATCAAGGGAGATCGCGGCAAACATCACTAAACTCATCATCCGTTCTTGCATCTGCTGTGCCGTTTGCTGTTGCAGCCAAGTCAAGCCCAGAACGCCCACGATGCCGCCCCCAATTCCCATCAGTGCAATGACCCCGGCAGCAACCCAAGCTTGCTGCACAAACCCAAGCGAGATCAGTCCTATACCCAGACTGTAGGATAGGAAAACTAATGGTGCTCTGAGATGCTTAATCGCACTCAATCGGCTAGCAATCAAGACCCCAGCCAATGCGCCAATGCCGTAGGCAGACTGTAAATAACCAAAGGTTGTCGCATTGCCACTAAACCGCACTGCAACCATATCTGCAACGCCAATCACAATTGGTCCCAGAATCGCAAAGTTAATCATCGCAATCATTAACAAGCTAATCCGAATGGCGGGTTGCTTCCAGGCATAGTGAAGGCCTTCACGGATCTCGCCAGCCAGCGAAACAGCAGTCGGTTGCACTAACGTTGGCTGTACTAAAGCCGATCTCCGCCGAACTCGCACCAGACCGATACAGCCGCCCCCCATCGCCAGCAGAATGGTATTGATCGTAAAAGCGATCGGTAGCCCCCATACCCCAATCGCAATTCCAGCCGTGGCGGGACCGACGACGTTAGTGATTTGCTCACTGCCTTGCATCCAGGCAGTGGCTTGCCCAAGACGAGATTTGCTCACGAACTGAGGTAGCAATGCCAGCATCGCCGGGTAAAGAAAGGCTTCGAGTAACCCAAACAAGGCCGCAATGCCGTTAGTGTCATGAATTATTCGCCATAGGGTCTACATGCTGTAAAGCTTTGTATATAGGGATTACAAGGCCTCTACATTATGAAAATAGCCGACCGCGAAGCGCAAATCATCAAGATTGAGTCCCAAAGTCGTTATCCACAAATCAATGAAGCGCTCGAAGAAACGCTTCGCCATGAGGCAGCAGGGGTGACCCAAGCGACAATTGAAGCTGCCTTGGTAGAAGAAGTGCAGGCCCACCTTCAGGCGTTTACCGGGCTTCGGCCTCGACGTTCTGGCTATTATCAACGCACTGTCAATACCCAGTATGGCCATATTGAGAGCCTTGATGTCCCCAAGCTTCGACACGACAATGGTGAGCGCCAGTGGGGCATTCTAGAACGCTATCAACGCAGCCTCGGCAGTCTACTGGACTTCTGCCTCGGTCTGTACGTGATGGGTTTATCCCTTCGCGATCTTCAAGAAGCGCTCTATAGCCTCCTGGGAACCGTATTATCAGTGAGTGCCATTAATCGGATTACCGTGCAAGCTCAGCAGTACATGGACGCGCACCGCAACGGTGCCATCACCGACAGTGCCCCGATTTTGATTGTAGATGGGGTCTGGGTGAGCATTCAATATGCCAGTGAAACGCAATGGGTAGACCAATCGGGGCATCTTCGTCATCTCCGTCAAGCCCAAGATGCAGTTATTTTGGTGGCAATGGCGATTTGGCCCGATGGAACTCAGTGTATTATCCACTATCAAATTGCGTCGCAAGAAGGCCAAGAGCACTGGGCCAGCTTCTTTAAGGCGCTCTCGGAACGCGGCTTCAATTTAGACCTTGTTGAGCTGGTGGTGAGCGATGGCACCCAGGGATTACCCAAGGTGCTCGACGATTACCTGCCCCAAGCAGAACATCAACGCTGCATTACCCATAAGGTTCGGGCCATGACACGCCATCTGAGCTATGAAGCCTTGCCGACGCACGATGACCATGAGCAAAAGCTAACGCCTCAACAGGCCAAAAAGCAGCGACTACACCAAATCCAGGCTGATGCCTACGATATCTATAAAGCCGTCGATGTTATCGAAGCCATTGGGATGCTCAAAGTATTTGTGAACACCTGGAAACCCATTGAAGCTAAGGCGGTTGAGACGTTTGTGGCAAACATCAACCTCACGTTTAATTTCTAGGCCTTTGATGAATCGCTGCACCCGTTGATTAGAACGTCTAATGCCCTAGAGCGATTCTTTCGGCAGTTCCGGAACAAGGCTGATGAAATTGGCGCTTTCCCCAATGAAGAAAGCTGTTTGACGCTGTTCTTCCTGGTCTTACAGAGGGATCATGCCAAGCATCATAGGCTCAAAAATCGTGGCGAATAATTCATGACACTAACTTAGTTCGTTAAAGACCCACAACAAAAGCGTATTGATCAATCGACCAAAGACCTTATTGATAAGTTGCTGCTCGAAAAACTCCCATTGGCTGGGATTGCAAGAGTTTGCAATGTTTCCGAAAGTTGGTTGCAGGAGTACGTTAACCATCCATATGCAGCGGTGCCCCAAACCGTAAGCGTCTCGTCAAAAAAAAGGCTCGTTGACCATTCAGTGCGACGAGATGTGGTCCTTCGTCAACGATAAGGGAAATAAACAGTGGATATGGCTTGCCCTTGATGTTGCCACTGGTGAAATTGTAGGCGTCCATGTGGGCGATCGCTCAGAGCAAGGTGCTCGACAGTTATGGAATTCACTGCCGGAGGTCTATCGCCAGTGTGCAGTGGCCTATACTGATTTCTGGAATGCTTATGGGGGTGTGTTTCCGTCGAAACGTCACAAAGCTGTGGGCAAGGAAACAGGCAAAACAAGCTATATTGAGCGGTTTAACTGCACCATGCGCCAGAGAGTTTCACGTCTCGTTCGCAAGACTCTGTCGTTTTCTAAGAAGCTCGATAATCATATTGGAGCCATTTGGATGTTTGTTCACCACTACAATGCATCCTTACAGGGCTAGGACTACCCAGAAGGGATATTAGAATCCCATCGGGCATCGGTCCAAGAGCGAATGCAAGACTCAGGAGTTGTTCTAGCGATTCAAGATACAACTGACTTGAACTTTACTCACCATCGCAGCA
>JBAUJD010000238.1:0-10878 GCA_049683515.1 Thermosynechococcaceae cyanobacterium
AAAATGGCTTCCACAAAAACCTGATCCTATTTCTTGGGCACAGGTCTTGAGAAAGGCTGCCAATCTAGGCGCTGTACACCCTAGAAACAGTGTTGAAAATTCCTCATGATTTGGCGAAGGTATTGGCTTAAGTGAAAGCCAAGGATAATGGTCAAGGCGTCCTCGTTCTTTGATGTTGTGCTGGGCGATCGCATCCTTTACCTGTCCCTGATATGTCAGCCCCTGCTGTAGCCAAGTCTCTCCCCTTTCTCCTTGCTGGCCCAATCTTGCGCCACACAGAACCGAAAGCCCTTACCGTTTGGGTTGCCCTGCGCGACTGTAGTGCAGTGACTCTTAGGGTTTACCGTACAGGCGATCAGGGCAATCGAATTGAGGAGCTTTGTTTAGAAGGCCAAAGCCAAACCATCAGGCTCGGTCAACATCTGCACGTCACCGCCGTCACCGCCAATCAATCACAAGCGCCCCTTCAGCCGGGACAAATTTATGCCTATGATCTCCAGTTTTGGCTGCCAGCCACCGATCAGCCGTTGAGTCTACGCAGCCAAACGGTGCTGGCTGATCATTCCATTAGCTACTTTGCCCACCAGCTTCCGACCTTTGCACTGCCGCCGACTCATCTTAAAGATCTAAAGATTGTCCATGGCTCCTGCCGTAAGCCCCACGGGGGAGGGCCAGATATTTTACCGGTGCTAGACGATTTGCTCGTCCGGGATGCCCACAATCCGAACGAAAGACCCCACCAGCTTTTTCTGACCGGCGATCAGATTTATGGCGATGATGTCGCCGATCCCTTTTTGTGGATTGCGCTGCGGTTAGCGCCGACCTTAATGGGGTGGGAAGAAAGGCTACCGGTGGAGCAACGAGAAGATGGCACCTTTGATTTCTATAGCCCCAAGGTATGGTCACCGGGGCAACGCAGTGAGATTGCCCGCCAAAAGTGCGGCTTCACGGCGATGCTGCCCAACAATCCAACAATCGCGAAAAGCCATTTGTTTAGCTTTACAGAATACTGCATGGCATATCTGTTGGCTTGGTCTCCGGTTCTGTGGCCGGAGGCAGAACAGATCTCGAAAGCAAATCCAATGCTAGACCCTCGTTCTAGCCAATGGTCAAAGGATGCGTCTGATATGCAAACTTTCGTCCGGGGGACAGCGCAAGTGAGACGGGCATTGGCAAATATCCCTACCTACATGATTTGCGATGACCACGACATTAGCGATGACTGGTATCTTAACCACGCCTGGTGCAATCAGGTTTTGAGTCAGCCCCTGGGTCGTTGCGTCGTCCAAAATGGCCTGCTGGCCTATGCGCTGTTTCAAGCTTGGGGCAATACCCCTGAACAGTTCTATGCTGATCAGCCAGGGAGAAATTTACTACAGGCGGTTGAGCAATGGAGCCAATCGAGGGGGTGCGATCGCAGCGCGTGGCACAACATCGGTCGATACGTCGGGATGCCAGACATCGAAGCACAGACCCAGCAGCCTCAAATGCAGGTTGAAAAAGACGTAATGGTTTTAAAGCGAGACCCACAGGCACTGCGCTGGTTCTATACCGTCCGCAGCCACTGCCACGAGGTTTTAGTGCTAGATACACGCACCTGGCGCGGGTATCCAAAAGATGAAGAAGGCATTACCCCGCCCATGCTGCTGTGTCCCTCAGCTTTTAGAGACCAAATCGAGGCTTCTCTTCAAGAAACCGATCAACTTAATCAGCAGGGAGCCAAGATTGAGGCCACGCTGCTGGTGTTGCCGACCAATTTGATCAGCCTATCGATTATTGACAAAGTCCAGGAATGGCACTGGCAGCGCGGCAAAGTCTTTGGCAACGATGTCGGCGATGCCTGGAACTTTAACGGAGCAGCGTTAACGCAGTTGTTGAAGACTTTGAATACTCATCGCGATCGCATCCTGCTCTTATCAGGAGATATTCACTACGGCGGCACCGTTTGCCTCGAGTACTGGGAACACTCTAACTGTCAAGACCCATGCAGCAGCCTCATCATTCAGCTAACCTCCAGCGCCATGAAAAATGCAGAGTTAGCGACCTATCTGGTTCATACCCGCCTCAAATCTCTTTTTCTAGAACCGTCTGAATCTTGGCTGGGGCAGCATACTCGAATTACCTGGATCTCTAGGCAGAAAGCGCTACCAACACAGCTTCCCCCAACACAGCGGTGGTCCCAACGTGCTCAAGAGCCACCGCTGTATCGCATTATTAAAGGTTCAATATCGTGGCTGTGGCGCAATCGCTGGTTTCAAGAAGGCCCCGAAGTCGTCGGTCACAACAACTTCGGTATTGTCACTTGGAGCCAGACAGAAACGGAGGAACCGCAAGCTGTCAACCACGATATTTACTGGTATCCACCCTGGAATATGACCCGTCCCGTCAAGAGCCACTATGAGGTTCGACTGACCCATGCATCATCTATGGCTTCATTGCGGAACCCACACAGAGACTGAACCTGCATCACAGCGGAAATCGGCCCAGCCCTCTGCATTAGTAGTGATGGGTTCATCAATGTGCTCGGTAAGATCAATATAAGTGCAGTTGGGCTGTCCAACTTCCATCCATTTAATACCTGAATCACCATTGCTGATCACCACTGCCATGCCACCGGGATGCTCATCATTGCCCAACCTTGTCCAACCGACGCAGTTCGCGTGATCAAAATAGTCATACTGGTCGCCGTAGGCGTAGGTCTGCCGAGCCTCTAAAAATTTATCAATCAGCCATTGGTGACTGTCTAGCCAAATCTCATACTCGTTGCCGTCTTTACCGTGATCTTTATAGTGAGCGCCGTAGTAATCGGCATAAAAAACGCAGGGATACCCATCTCGACGCAGCAAAATGAGTGCATAGGCCAGCGGCTTAAACCAAGGTTCTACCACAGACTCTAAGGACTGCAGCGGTTGCGAATCATGGTTCTCAACTAGCGTGACGGCCAGTGCGGGCTGCTGCTGAACCAGGGTATCGTCGAAGACTTGGCGCAGATCATAATCCTGCCCTCGCTTGCTGGCCTCGGTAAAGTTGTAGTGCAGCGGCGCATCAAAGAGCATCACGTCTCCCCCGGTCACGGAGACAAAGTGATGGAGGGCTTCGATTTCATTGGACCAGTATTCGCCCACCGCAAACAAGTCCTTGCCCGACTTTTGCCGACAGTGATTAAGCCACTCTGGGAAAAAGTTGGCCTTGACGTGCTTGACAGCATCAAACCGAAAGCCGTCCACCTTAGTGGTTTCTACAACCCACTCACCCCAGCGATTGAGTTCATCTCTAACTTCTGGGTGTTCCATATCAAGATCGCAGCCCATCAGATAGGCAAAAGAGCCTTTCTCTAGGTCTACTTGATCATCAAACTGCTTGTCTTTAAACAAATACACCGCCTGCTGCTCATCGTTGTAGGCGTTGTAGTCCACCGCATCAAAGTGCCACCAGTGCCACTCCATGTCAGAGTATTTGCCCTGTCGCCCCGGAAAGGTATAGTGGGTCCATACTTTTACCTTTTGCATCTCACCGATGGGCTGATTGCGATCGTCGGGGTTAAGGGGGACGGCGTCGGCTTCTTCTTCGGCGTCGGCTCCCATCATGTGGTTGAGGACTACATCGGCGTAGACTCTGATCCCTGCATCATGGGCTGCATCAATGGCGGTAATGTACTCATCTTTAGTGCCGTATTTGGTACGAACGGAACCCTTTTGATCAAATTCGCCCAGATCGTAAATGTCGTAGACGCCATAGCCGACATCGTAGCCCCCGCCTTGACCTTTGTAGGCGGGCGGTAGCCACAAAGAGGTAATGCCCTTATCTGCGAGATCTTGAGACTGATTTTTAAGTTGATTCCAGAGGCTGCCATCAGGGGGACAGTACCAGTG
The DNA here is from genome assembly GCA_049683515.1 of Thermosynechococcaceae cyanobacterium. Taxonomy (GTDB): domain Bacteria; phylum Cyanobacteriota; class Cyanobacteriia; order Thermosynechococcales; family Thermosynechococcaceae; genus RCC1774. Next base: position 3,873 of record JBAUJD010000238.1, read on the forward strand.
AAAGTACTGCATCATCACGCCGTTTGGATTAGACATTACAAACCTTGCCTTTTACCTAGATAGATTGAAAGTGAACCTAAACAATCCGCTTCTGTTCGCAATGTACGATCATTCATGATGGATTTGACAGCATCGTAGTGTCTTTAAAAGCGGTGAAGCCTCTATCTTTAGATGGAATACGATCACTAAACCTCTATCTTCTGGCATAGTAAAGAATCAAGCGATCTCGGTCTGCAGAGAGTGTTACTCATTCTATAGACTTTTATACCCTTAGTGTGCGGGGTTAGCCACTATTATTGGTTAATCGTCTGATTTAGTAATCCATCGCACCGTTATTGGCAACTTGAGATGTTTTGGTCCTCTTAATGGGTCAGTGGTTTTGACCGGCTTCGCGACAGAGCCTCATTATCAATGTCAGTTTATGAGTATCTACAGGCTCTTAGCTTGTCGGTAACGGTCTCAAAAAAGGAGACCTCACTGTGTCAACTGCAGCATCTCGGCCAACGATTGGTCAACTAGAGCGATCGCTGTCTCAGAAGATTCAGGCTCTCTATCGTGAACAACTAGGGCATCTACCCAGCAAGATCACCTGCCAAATCTTTGGTGAGAAGCTGGCTGTTGTGATTGAAGATTCGTTGACTCAGCCTGAAAAATTGTTGGTTGAAGAAGGTCAAGAAGAGTTAGCGACGCAGGTTCGTAGCGATCTTGATGAAGCGATCCAACCTCGGCTTAAGGGGGTTATCGAAGACACCCTGGCAGTGAAGGTCTTAGATATACTCAGCGATGCAACGTTAGCCACAGGGCGAACAGGATTAATTGCAGTCTTAGATCAAACCCCAGAGGTCCGAAATCCTGCCTCGGTGCCAAAGGCCAAAGCAAAGTGATAACGATGCCCATTGATTCTCAGCAGATTGAGCCGCTATTAGCGCAACGGGTAGCGACAACCTATCAGACGTTAATGGGACATTCCCTAGATCTGGTGTCCTGTCATTTTTTAAACTCAGACACCATTGCCGTTGTCTTGGATGGTGCCGTAACACAGCCCGAAAAGCTGCTCCTCAGCAGCGGCTATGGTGATTTAGCTCGAATCATTCGACAGCATCTGAACGCAATTCTTCGGCCTCGGTTGATTGCTGAGGTTGAGGCTGTTTTGCAACGAGAGGTAATAGATGCGCCCAGCGATATCAAGTTTGAGTCCGAGCGGATGAGCCTGATGATGGTGTTGGCAAAGCCACTGGGTACGGTACAAAATACCCCGATGAAGGAGGCTGCTGAGGGATAGCAACAAGATAAGGACGCAGAATGTTACTCAAGTCTTGAAGATAATAGAGGTCTGCCCCAGCCTTTGTTCTGAGATCATGAACGAAAACTGCCCTACAGTCAGAGTGTGTAGGCAGTCCTTTGTCAGAGTTAGACTTCCGAATAAGGATGGCTATTGAATAAGGATAGGTTGCGCTTTCGTTGATGCTCAATTAAGAGAAACAAACGGCGGTAAGCTTCAAACAACGCCACAGGCCATCAGCCGTTTCAAACGACGCTGCCTGTAAGCCATTTTAGCAAACCCAAGCTTTTCTGAACAGATGCTGCTGCCCTTGAAGCTGTACTGCGTTATATCAATAGCAGCATTCCTGATGCTTGAAAACTCTATCTAAAGACATAGAACTCATGCTAGACCTTTCTATCCTTTGCTCTAAGCAAAACACTTCCCCTTGCTCTTGAATGGGTTAACCCCTCTTTTGTGGTTTTGGGGTACAGGCTCTCTCTACTATATCGAATTGACTATGAGTGACTTTTTGAAAGAAATAAAGGCAACTTTATTAGAGCTGGTCGGCGGGGGCATTGCCTCTTTACCAGGTATCCTGTTTGGCATTTTTATCTTATTAGTGGTTCGATATGTGGCAGGGTTTGTGCGACGCACATCCTCTCGCATTGCGGGTAAGGCGCTCAAGAGCCGTTCGCTACAGACTCTAGTGGCTCAGAGCAGCTACGTTGTGACTTGGACCGCAGGCATTTTAGTGGCCTGTATCTCGGCGTTTCCGGGTTTAGAGCTGGGGGATATTATTGCCCTTCTGGGATTAGGCTCTGTCGCCATTGGTTTTGCCTTTCAAGATATCTTTAAAAACTTTTTAGCCGGGATTTTACTGCTGCTGCAGGAGCCATTCTCGCTCGGTGACCAAATTATTGTAGGAGACTTTGAGGGCACCGTTGACAGCATTGCACTGCGCTCCACCCAGATTCGCACTTACCAAGGTGAAGAAGTTGTGATGCCCAATTCCATCGTGTTTACGAGTCCAGTGCAGGTCTTGACTGGTCATCCTCACCGGCGTACGGACCTAGCGATTGGGGTTGATTACAATACGCCGTTGCCAATGGCGAGGGATACGCTGTTGAATGCACTTCATAAGATTGACGGGATTCAGCTTGACCCACAACCTGAGGTTGACATTGTGGGGTTTGGCGATAGCTCTATTGATTTGGTGGTGCGCTACTGGACTGCGCCTCAAATTGCCCAAGTTCGTCGAATCAAGACAAGGGTCATGGTGGCGCTCAAACAGGCTTGCGATCGCAGCGATATTTCTATTCCTTATCCCATTCGCACGGTGTATCTATTCAATCAAGAAAAGTTTGATGACCACACATTGAGCAGCAATGGTTTGGGCGAGGTTTCAGAGCCATTGACCACGAGCCGTTAGTTTGTCTCTAATGCTTCTCAGGTTGATTCGGGCTGATGGATATATGGAGACTATAAATGATGATTACGGCAGAACATACGGGCAAGCCGAACTGGTTGACCACGATATTGCAAGTGCAAGGGTCAGTCCTTCCGGCGGTTTTACCGCGAATTCTATTGTTTTGTGGTCTTGCAGCTTCTGTATCGCTGCTTCATACCTTAGGTCAACCTATTTATTTTGAAAAACTAGGTGATCTAACCACAAACGTTATCTTCAATCTGGTCTTGGGTTTGTTGATTGTGTTCCGCACCAACACCTCCTACGATCGCTTCTGGGAGGGTCGCAAGGCTTGGGGAATGCTGGTGGTCAATATTCGCAATCTAGCTCAACAGCTTCAAGTGGCGGTGGCTGAGGGCGCTGAGCCAGCGGAGAAACAGGCCGTGATTCGGCTATTATCTGCCTTTGCGATCGCAACGAAACTGCATCTTCGTCACGAAGACATCAATGATGAACTCAAGGCGCTGATCACACCCGCTCAAGTCGAACAGCTTGAAGCCTCAAAACATCGCCCCCTAGTTATTGTGTTTTGGATTCGTCGCTATCTGCAGCAGCAGGTAGCGATGGGAAACACGGCCGACTCTCAAGTTGCCGCCGCTAATACGATGCTCAATAGTTTGGTAGAAGCGATCAGCGGCTGTGAGCGCATTATCACCACACCTATTCCCATTGCCTACCGTATTTTTCTGAAGCGCCTAATCTTGATCTACTGTATTGGCTTGCCGTTTAGAGTCGTCCCTGATTTAATCTGGTGGTCTATTCCTGTCATGGCGATTGTGAGCTTTTTGCTTCTTGGCGTTGAAGAAGTGGGCCGTGAGCTAGAAAACCCCTTTGGATATCATGCCAATGACCTCCCCCTTGATGACATTTGTAGCGGTATTCTAGTCAACGTTGAGAGTACCCTTAAGTTAAGTCCTTCTGTCTTTTTGCCCGAGTCGGCACTGCAAGAAGCGCTCTGAAGCCCCTCCAATCATCTTAAAAACATGCCAAAGCTAAAACGGGCGATGGAATTGCTCAAGTTAACCGTTGCGAAGTGGCAGGCTGATAAAGCCTCCCGGCTAGCTGCAGCTTTGGCTTACTACACTGCTTTTTCCCTAGCGCCCATTCTGGTGATCTTTATTGCGATTTTGAGTCTTGTCTATGGCGAAAAGGCTGCTCAAGCTCAGCTTTTAAGTCAGTTTCAAGACTTAGTCGGTGAAGAAGGAGCCGACGTCATTCGAGTAATGATGCAGGACACACAGCAACCTGGCTCTGGCATCACGGCGACACTCAGCAGCATTGTCTTCCTGATCTTTGGAGCCACCGGCATGTTTGTTCAACTGCAGGACTCTCTCAATACAATCTGGAAAGTGAAGCCAAAACCGGGTCGTGGGCTGATGAGCTTTATTCGAGATCGCATCCTCTCCTTTGCGATGGTGCTCGGCATTGGCTTTCTGTTGCTTGTGGCCCTCATCTTCAGCGCGGGGTTAGCTGCCTTCAGTACTTTTCTCCGCAATGGGTCTGACGGCTTCATTCAATTGGGTCAAATCCTCAATTTTGTGATCTCTTTCGGAGTGATTACCGTTCTGTTCGCTTTAATCTATAAGGTACTCCCCGATGTTCTGATTAAATGGAGCGACGTTTGGGTCGGTGCCGTGATCACCTCTACTCTTTTTGCCATTGGTAAATCTCTGATTGGATTGTATCTGGGCCACAGCAGCTTCAGCTCAACCTATGGTGCGGCAGGTTCTCTAGCCGTCTTACTATTGTGGGTGTATTACTCAGCCCAGATTCTCTTTTTCGGCGCAGAACTAACCCAGGTCTATGCTCAAAAATACGGCTCTAAGATTAGACCTGCAAAGTACGCGATTTCGATGGACCCTGATGCATAACAGTCTAGGTATCGCTGTGCCCCATGCCTGAGCCAACACCTGCGCAAAAAATATTTTGGAGACGTTGGCTGCGCCGTTTTGTCCGCTGGCGCAAGCAGCTCAGTGAATTTTGGAATCAAAACAGTGGTGACTGGAGTTGGGCCTCGGAAGAGAATCGTCCCTTGGCTGCCGTCAATCGCGACCTTTGGAAAGCATCTCTGCCATCCCTTGCCTTCTATACGCTGCTCGGTCTATCAAGCGTCATTTCAACATTGGGCCTGCTGGCGGGCAGTGCCGCAACCATCATTGGAGCCATGATTATTGCCCCTTTAATGGGGCCTATTATCGGCATGGCTTACTCCCTCGTTGTCGGTAATCGTAGGCTTTTGAAGCGGTCCTCTCTAACGTTGTTCAAAGGCATCTTGCTGTGTATTGTAGTGTCACTTGTGATTGCCCTAATGATTGGCCTACGGACTCCCAGTACTGAAATCACCGCGAGAATTAGACCCACGCTCATTGATTTGGGAGTCGCTCTAGCTGCAGGTGCAGCAGGTGCGTTTGGATTCTCACGGCGTCAGGTTTCAACCGCGCTGCCGGGTGTTGCCATTGCCGTGGCTCTTGTCCCTCCCCTCAGCGTTATCGGCATTGGGATTGCTTGGGGCAGCCCACGAGTGGGTTTTGGGTCTAGTATTTTGTTCTTGACCAACCTGATTGGCATTATTTTTAGCGGCTGTATTGTGTTCTTGCTAGAACAATATGGCACCCTTGAGCGAGCTAAAAAAAGTCTAGTGGCTGGGGGGGTGGCGCTACTGCTGCTGGGGCTACCTTTGGGCTGGTCGCTGCGCAATATTTTGATTCAAGATAATGCTAAGCGACAGGTGAAAAATCTGATCAGCCAGCGGACCTTGACCTTTGCCAAAACAGAAGTTGAGCGAATCGAAATTTTCCCGATCTCTGGTGAGTTATTGATTGAGCTTGATGTGATTGCCAATCCGGGAACGGTAACCCGTCAACAAGTGAAGTTGGTACAGCAGTTTTTGACAAAAGAACTGAAAAGCCCGGTGAGACTCAAGGTGAGAGTGATACCCACCGAAATTTTTGAAGAAAGTGAAGCATCATAGATGGATATTACTGACTCGCTTTGCCAGTTCATATTGGGCCTCTATCAACGCCGTTTTGGCAGCGAACAGCTCTAGAGAATCCAGGGCAATCAAGGCTCTGCCACGCTTGCGAAGCAGTTCGCCTACAAAGATATTGGCATCAACGGCTAGGCGCACTTTATGGAGCAGGTTCCGACAAAGTTAGGGCTTGACTGAGGGTTCCTTCATCTAGGCCACTGTGGGTTAAGACTTGTTCTACGGAGTTGAACTAGCGCCTCCAGAAAACTTAGCTTTCAGGTGACAAGATGCCATGCAAAAAGATATCGGCCAGCATTTCGGCCATATCTTTTTGATCTTTCGGGGATTTAGCCTCTGTGAGTGTGTCTTGGCTGAATCCAGCAATCATGAACATCCCTAAGAAAATGCGAGCCACCAGTTCAGGGTTGAGATTGCGATAGACCCCTCGATCAATTCCGGTTTGAATAAAGGCTTCCACAACGCTTTGCATTTTGCCGATCACATCCGTTTCGATGCGATCTCGCAGGTCGGGATGGTACTGGGCCTCCATAAAACACACCCGCATCATGTCGCCGTGTTTATGCAGGTTCAGCATTCGCTTTTGCATCACCTTTGAAATGGCTTTATAGCTGGCGACATCGCTCAATTCAGTGAGCAGATCGGTGAGCATTTCGCTCCAGCCCTCGGTGACTACCGCTGCCAAAATGGACTTCTTATTCTCGAAGTGGCGAAATAGGGTTCCTTCGGCAACGCCTGCTTTCTCGGCCAACTGCCGCGTGGTGGTTTTCTCAAACCCTTGGCGGGCAAACAAGTGCTGAGCCGCCGTCAGAATCCGGCTATTGAGGTCTGGTTCTGCAGATCGTGGCGGGCTAGAGAGGGGCATAGAAATCGCCATAAAGAATGTGCCTCCATTGTTGACCGGAACGGGATTACGATGGGGTTGCTTTGACGATTCTTTAGAAATACGATTGAATCTGCTCTGTGCTGATCTGATCAAACTATTTTTGACCCTTGTGCGGAGCGTATTTTCTAGCTCTAGAAATTCTGCACTCATCATGTCGATCCTCAAGCCCAAAGATCAAGCCCTGCGATATCTACTCACCTATGCCAAGGTGATTGCGGTGGTCGGGCATTCTGAAAAGTCCCATCGTGATAGCTATCAAGTTGCTCAGTACCTTCGAGAGGTGGGCTATGAGGTTTACCCCATCAACCCCCGCGTTGATGAAATTGATGGGCATCTGAGCTATGCGTCGTTGCAAGATGTGCCTGCCCCCGTTGATATTGTCAACGTGTTTCGCCGCGCCGAGTT
>JBAUJD010000239.1:0-1897 GCA_049683515.1 Thermosynechococcaceae cyanobacterium
CCCTAGTATCGTGGTGGATGCTTCTCTGAAAGGCTTACTGTTTCAGATCTATGAATGCCTGCGCCTGTCTGTTTCCGCGCAGCTCACCCATCCGGGTTTAGAGGATGCGGAGGGGCTGCAGCGGTCAAATGCGATCTTGGCTCAAATCCGTGAGCAGTTGGGCGATCGCTTTAACCCAGGCACAACCCTTCCCACCGCAACGGCCTTGGGGGTTGATGTTGTCCAATCGGTCTTTCAAGATGATGTGGACCAGCGCCTGCAAACCCTAGCAACGGCACTGCAGCAATCCAACAACCAACTGGCAACCCTGCTGAGTCAACAGGTCGAGGTCTTGATAGGCATTGCCGAATCCTTTGACCTAGAAGGCTTTAAAGACATTGCCCAGGTCACGGCCCAGGCGCTGGAACGGTATCCTGACCAAGCACCATTAATCACTGAATTGGCGCTGGCTGATTTTGAGCAGGGGCGGGCGTTGATTTTAGAGGGCGATCGCACCCAGGGCGGTGCGCCCTCGTTTGGGCTACGGTATTTAGCTGAGGGGGACGAGCCGATTAATCAGCGATTCATTGTTTCTGACGGAGGAGTCAGTACTGTGCAAACCATTCGGGTTGCGGTGGCGCAACTGGAGCGTCTCACTCAATTAACCGGTGTCTTTTTAACGAGTCAAAAGCAACAGCGATCAGCCTACGGACAGCTTCATGAGCACCTAGAAAAACTTCAGGGCCAATGTCAGCAGCATCTGCAGCAGCTTCAACAGTTGGGTGCAAAGGCCGAGAATGCCGCCAGTCGAGAACAGGAGCAGTCCTGTTTAGAGCAGTTTAGAGCGACGGCCACAGAGGCTGCTCAGCTAGAAGGACAGCTAACGGAGGCGCTGCAGCAACATCAGCAAGCGGGGCAAACTCTCAAGCTCCAGCGTCAGTTGCTCAAGGATGTCCGCCATTGTGTGCTCGAAACCCAGATTGTTCCCCTAGAGCCACTGTTTCGCCGCCTTGCCCAGATGTTTGAGCAATTGACGACGGCGGAGCATAAACAAGCCAACCTGATCTTGACCGGGACCGAGATCACCGTAGAACGGGCCGTCGCTGAGCAGCTTTACGATCCGCTCCTGCACTTGGTGCGAAATGCCTTCGACCACGGTATTGATCCCCCAGAGATTCGCCGTCGGCTAGGGAAACCCGATGTGGCCCAAATTCAACTGCGAGCCTACCCGCAGGAGCGGCGCACCATTATTGAGATCAGCGATGATGGCCCTGGACTCAACTTTGATCAGATTCGAGAGCGGGCTATCCAGTTGCAGTTATTGTCTGCCGATGAGGCAAGTCTCAGCAGTGAATCGGAGCTTCAGAAGCTGCTTTTTGCACCGGGATTCTCAACGCGATCGCAAGTCACTGATCTCTCTGGCCTGGGTGTGGGCCTTGATGTGGTTCAGACCCAAGTGGAGGCAATGGGGGGAACTGTCGCGGTGAAAACGCGATCGCACCAGGGCACTACCTTTGAATTAAAGATTCCCCAAAAATTGACCCTTGGTGATTCAGACCGCGATTTAATCGAACTGCCGTCAGCCCAAAACGCTAACGTTTCCCCTCCTCCGCAAGTGGTACCATCCACGCCAAATAATGAACCGTCTCTAGAAGATTTATTTGGCAATCTAGACTCCTCTTCAACGCCGAGGCCTGTAGAACCCATTCCATCAAAAATTCAGCCGAGGGTTCAGCCCGTTCGTCAACCTCAGCCTCAGAAGGCTGCGTCAGTCCCTGCCAGCCCAGCTCAGCCCGTTGCCAGTCTTCGCTCGAATCAATTCTCTCAACAGAACCGTGAGCGTTTAGATGCGTCTCATCTATTCAGTTGGAATGCTGAAACAATGGTTTTCACAATTCCCTATGACGCCATTGAAGAG
>JBAUJD010000240.1:0-7929 GCA_049683515.1 Thermosynechococcaceae cyanobacterium
CTGCTCAACTTACTGAGCAACGCCGTCAAGTTTACCCATGTTGGCACGGTCACCTTACGGATTCATGTTGTGGACTGGTGCCAATCCATTCAAGATAACAATGATGATTCGACAGAGCAGAACGCCACAGCCTGCCGACTCTGTATTGAAGTGGAAGATACGGGGCCGGGTATTGAAGCGGAAGAACTGCGCACCATCTTTGAGCCATTTATCCAAACTCGAACGGGACAGCAAGCTCAGCAGGGAACAGGGCTAGGGTTAGCCATCAGTCAACAATTTGTACACCTGATGGCAGGCACCATGACCATCAATAGCTCACCGGGCCAGGGGACTACAGTGAGCCTACGCCTGCCGGTACAGCTCACGGTGGGGCAGACCATTGAACACCCCAAGCAACGAGTTGCTAAGATTGCGGCCTCTGTCCCCTATCGCATCTTAGTGGCGGAGGAGCGCTGGGAAAGTCGTAATCTACTGGGTTCACTCTTGGAGCTAGTCGGATTTGAGGTTAGAACGGCTGAAGTCGGGGCTGATGTGTTCGACGCTTGCCAGCATTGGCAGCCTCACGCGGTGTTCCTTGACCTGCAAATCCCCCCCAAGGGTGGGGTTGAGATTGCCCAAGCGTTGGCCCAGTTGCATCCGTCCCTTGTCATCATTGCCCTAACCAGTCATGCCTTTGAGCAAGAACGAACCCTTGCGATCGCCGCCGGCTGCATTGACTGCCTCTACAAGCCCTTTGACGAAGCCGCTATCTTTGACGCTTTAGCTGAGCACCTCGGGGTTGAATATCTCTATCAAGATGACAGTCCCAACCGCACTAAAAACGCATCTGAATATTCTTCAGAACCTCTTTCTATCAAGGGTCTTGCCCAAATGCCATCCGACTGGCTCGTGCAGCTCGATTGGGCGGCTCAACACCTCGATACAGAACAAGTTTTAGACTTGATTGGACAAGTCCCAGAACAGCATAGTCAACTGGCGCATCGACTCAAGCAAACTGTCAAGCAATTCGACTTTGGGCAATTGATGACCGCGGCCCAGAACGCTCAAAAAGCAGGCAAGCAAGCGCCTTAAAATGCTGCCTATATTAACTCTGAAGTCGGTAGTATCCCCGCAGATCTGGTCGCGTGCGACGCTCCCGTGGTGTCGTTTCTATAGACTGCTTTGCCCATACCACAGGGTCAGAGCTGCTCACAGAAAAACTGCCGCCCAAAAGCTTGATCTGCAATTTACCCTGGTCGCAGTCGATGCCGCGTAGGGGTCGCCAGTTTTGTGGGCTACGGCTAGAACCACCGCCCCAAACTAGCAAATCGAGAGGAATACCGGATCGAACACTAAATCCCCGTCCCCAGCAAACTCGCCATAATTCTTTTGCTGTTGTGCAGCGAATGTCGTAATTCTCAGGGGATGAACAATATTGGTAGATGTACTGGTGAGACTGTCCCGTGCGAGTGAGCGGATAGAAACTCTCTGCGATCAGCGCCTCTTGGAGGAGCGGGCCATACCCTGTGGCATGGTTAACAACCACCTGAATGGGAGGATCTTTTAGATTCGCGGTGGCAATCACATCATGCCCCGCCATCAACTGCATGCTGTTAAATAAGGGTTCCGTCCGTAGTGATCGATTCGAGAGCAAGACAGAATTGCCCTGAATAAATCCTTCGACAAAGCGCTGAATTAATTCTTCATCTGTAGAGCAGGATGATGAAGAGGACTGAGAAGGGGTAGTTTGTGAAGCTAGCATCATCAAATACAACCTGGAACCGAGCCAGTAGAGTGAACAATCTTTAAACTGTGAAAAGCACTGTTTCTGTCACTCCCCCCATGAGAGGTTCCAATATAGCACTCGAATCTTAGAACGGCACATGCACCAATGCAGAAACGTAGAGGTTAAGGCTGCATTAACAGGTGCTGGTTGATATAGATATTATTCCCAGCTTCCCTTTACAATACACAGGCTCCACAACATCCGGTGTGAGCGTCGCCGATTTCATGAGCGGGATAGATTCAAATTCAACCCGACGGCGACTGATTCTTGCGCATCACCCTATATTAGAGAGTCACCAGCGGTCAGTTTAGTTTCACAGAGAGAATGGGGAATGAGTGACAAGATTCGAGTCTATCAGCTTAGCCAAGAGCTAGATGTGCCATCCAAGGTTGTTTTAGAGCAGTGTCAGCAACTCCAGATTATGGCGCATGCCGCTGCCAGCTCGGTCACCTCTGCCGAGGCAAGCCAAATTAGAATGGCCTTGAGCGCACCCTCCAAGGACAAAACGCTAGTATCCCCATCAAGAGACGAGATCGAGGTTTTAGATCTTAACGATCAGCAATACTACTTTAATCGTGAAATTAGCTGGCTGCAGTTTAATCATCGGGTGCTCCACGAAGCCTTTGACTCCCGCACACGGTTGTTAGAACGGCTCAAGTTCTTAGCCATTTATAGCTCTAACTTAGACGAATATTTTATGGTGCGCGTTTCGGGGCTGAAGCAGCTCGTCGAAGCAGGGGTAACACGACCGTCTGATGGGCTAGCTCCCACAGAACAGCTCCGTGTCATTCGGGAACAGCTTGAACCAGAGGTTGTCCGTCAGCATCACTATTTTAATACCGAACTCATCCCCCGGCTTGCAGAAATTGGGGTATATCTGGTCAACTATGCCAAGCTCGATCAGAGCCAAATAAGCTATCTAAAAGACTATTTCTTAGAGCAGATTTTTCCGGTTCTAACGCCTTTGGCCGTCGATCCAGGTCATCCCTTCCCCTACATTTCGAATCTGAGTCTCAGCCTAGCCGTCATTGTTAAGGATGAACACACCGGGGAGTCTCACTTTGCTCGGGTCAAAGTCCCCAATATGCTGCCTCGGTTTATCCCTTTGTCAGGCATCTGTGACAGCACCCCCTGCACCTGGATAGGGGTGCCCATAGAGCAAGTCATCGCCCATAATCTGAAGTTTTTATTTGCAGGAAAGACCATTGAAGCCTGTTATCCGTTTCGGATTACCCGCAATGCAGATCTAGATTTAGAAGAAGAAGAGGCAGATGATTTACTAGAGGCCATTGAGCAAGAGCTACGCAAGCGTCGATTTGGGGCTGTGGTGCGGGTTGAGATTCAAGCGGACACCCCAGACTTCATGCGCGAGAAGCTGATGCGAGAACTAGCCCTCCAAGAGAATGATGTCTATGCCGTCGAAGGACTCTTGGGCCTCCATGATTTGATGAGTCTGGGGAGCCTCCCTTTACCTGAGCATAAGCAAAAGTCTTGGGTGCCCACGGTGCCCAAGCCTCTGCAGCAGCTCGATAAGTTTGATAACCCCATTGAAGACGATCAGGCAGATATCTTTGCTGTGGTGCGAGAACGAGATCTGCTGGTTCACCACCCCTATGAATCCTTCTCTGCAACGGTTCTACGTTTTATTACCCAGGCTGCCCACGATCCTGATGTACTGACCATTAAAATGACCCTCTATCGAACCGATGGCGATGCGGCGATGGTGGGGTCACCCATTGTCAGCAGCTTGATTGCGGCGGCTGAGAATGGGAAACAGGTGGTGGTGCTAGTGGAGCTAAAGGCGCGGTTCGATGAGGAGAACAATATCCAGTGGGCGCGCAAGCTAGAGCAGGTCGGGGTGCATGTCGTGTATGGCATCGTCGGCCTGAAGATTCATACCAAGATTGCCTTAGTAGTTCGCCGGGAGAAGCAAAAGATTCGCCGCTATGTTCATATTGGGACGGGGAACTACAACCCTAAAACCGCTCGCCTTTACACTGATTTGGGATTACTAAGCTGCAGTGAAGCCCTAGGCGCAGATCTAAGCGATCTCTTTAATTATCTGACAGGCTTTGCTCGTCATGAGCAGTATCGGAAACTGCTGGTAGCTCCGGTGACGCTGCGCGATCGCACCCTAGCGCTGATTGAACGCGAAATTACGCACCAACAGGCGGGCCAGCCCAGCCGCATTATTGCTAAAATGAATGCCCTCATTGATAAGCCACTCATTCGGGCACTCTATCGCGCCTCTCAAGCAGGAGTTCAAATTGATCTGATTATTCGGGGAATTTGTGGTCTGCGTCCGGGAGTGGCGGGGGTGAGTGAGAATATTCGCGTGATTAGCATCATTGGCCGCTTCCTAGAGCACGATCGCATCTTTTATTTCGAGAACCAGGGCGACCCCACGGTACTGATCGGCAGCGCTGACTGGCGAGCGAGAAATCTAGACCGCCGCGTTGAGGCGGTGGTGCCTATCGAAGACCCGAGACTCATCGATCGTCTTTATCAGTTGCTACAGCAAATGCTGGCTGATACTCGCCAAGCGTGGGATCTGCAGTCCGATGGTGAATATATTCAGCGACAACCCAAAGATGACGATCCGGGTATTCATGTTCGGCTGATGGAAAAGGCGCTTAAGGCTTCTCCGACAAACCCATAAATCATCAAAATAAGCCCCTGATCCAAGCTCAATAGGTGATAACGGGCGGGACCAAGGCTCATAACTTGATTGCGCTGGGTCTGTTTATAGAATTTAACTCTCATCCTGGACTGGCAATGTCTGTTGCTCATTACTTTCATCCTCTTCAAACCACCGAACGACCATCCCTGTTAGCGGTATCGACAGAAACAGTCCCAGAATTCCAGCAATTTTCTCGCCGATGAAGAGAGCCAGAAACATCAAAATGGGGTTAATGTTGAGGGAATTCCGCATGACCCTCGGATGCACGAAGTTATCTTGAATCTGCTGCAAGATCAGGGAGGCAATAATCACTTTGATCGCCAGGGTAACGCCCTGGGATGCAAACACTAAAACAGTAACAATCAAGACGCCCAAGGTTGCGCCAATGCCGGGGATGGCGTCTAGCACCCCCACCACTATCGAGAGAACTAAGGCAAATTTAACGCCAAGAAGGGTGTAAACCAGAAAGCTGAGGCTGGCTAAAAACAGCATCAAGAATATTTGGGCCTGGAAAAAGCCGATAAAGCTACTCTGAACGGTTCGGTCAACGCGATCGCGAATCTTCACCGGCACAATCTTGAGGCAGGTCTGCCAGATATTGCTGCCATCGGCAAGCATATAAACCGCAATCACCAGCACAAAAATAAAGTTAAAGGTGTTTGAGAACAGCCCTCCGGCAATCCCTAAGCCGGTGCCCAGGCTAGAAGTCAAGACATCAATGAGGTTCTCAAAGTTTAGCTTCTCTAGCAGATTTTCAAAGGGCAGGTCGCTGGTTTTGAGCGTGGCGGTGATGGTGTTCACCAGTCCTGTGCCCTGGTTCAAGATTTCAAGGCCGAGAATCGTGATGAATCCTGCCACAATCGCAAGCGTGGAGAGGACGGTGGTTGCGATCGCAACCCAGCGCGGCACCAAGCGGGCCAACTGACTGACGGGATAGTTGAGCAACACCGCTAAGATGGCCGCCATCGCAAACATGGCAATCACGCCATAGAAAAACTGGATGAACTGCACCGTCACCCAGCCGCAGGCCGCCAATAACAAAAACCTCAGCAAATCAGAATTGCTTAGGGTATCCCACCGACTATTTGGATTCGATTCACTCATGGGGTTGCGATCTCAAATGTCCCTAGAGCATGACATCCACCGGGGAGTAGAGCAAATACTCTCTGGCAGACTGATTCTGAGGCTGCAGCACAATGTTTGGGTGACATCATGGGTTGCCGCGACAGCCATAGAATAAAGTGCTATCTAAAAACTGCCCCACCCATCCCATGAATTCCATCTTCTCCGCAGCAATCTTGACACCCCTCAGGGGATTGCTCTTCATGCCGCTGCTGCTCACCGCCTGCAGCAATGAGCTACCTCAAGCCTCGTCGGCACCCCTACCGCAACCAGAGGTTCAATACAAACAATATGAACGGCCCTATGCAGCGCTTCACGTCTTGACTATTCCCAACACCCGGCGCTACCGGTTCACGGTGGCCGCTTCAGAACAATTGATGACGGTGGATCGCTTTACCCAGAAGGAGACTACCCTTGCCGCCCTAAACGGCGGTTTCTTTGACCCCATCAACCAAAAGACAACCTCATACATCACCATTGAGGGCGCACAGATTGCGACACCCCGCCAAAATGAACGACTGGTCAACAATCCAAAGCTGGGACCCTACCTCGATAAAATCCTTAACCGCTCAGAGTTTCGGCAGTATCAATGTGGCGAGAGCATTCGCTATGACATTAAATTCCATCAGGAAGTCGTTCCAAAGGGCTGTAATCTGATCACTGCTCTAGGCGGTGGCCCTCGCCTGTTACCCACACCCACCTTGGTCGAAGAAGCCTTTCTCGACTCTGCCAATGGTGTGATCACTCGTGATCCGTTAGGGAGCCGTCAGCGGAATGCTCGCAGCGCTGTCGGTCTTACCGCCGAGGGCAATCTACTCTGGGTGATGGTGGCTCAGCAACCCCAATCTTCTCAACCCACGGGCATGACGTTGGCAGAACTGGAAGCCTTCATGAAGGAGCTGGGGGCCGTCCAGGCTATGAATCTAGATGGTGGCACCTCTTCTACCTTTATCTATCGAGATCAGGTGTATGCGGGTAAATTTGATGCGTCTGGTCAACCGATTGTGCGCCCTGTGAAGTCAGTCCTCTTGCTGCAGGAAAGTAAGGCACCCGATGCTCGATAAGATGGGGCAAGTAGAACAAGAGATCGAACCATCCATGATAAAGACGCTGCGTGTCGGTATTGCAGGCCCGGTGGGGTCTGGTAAAACAGCTCTGGTGGATGCCCTATGCAAGGCAATGCGGCACCAATACCAACTGGCGGTGGTTACCAACGATATTTATACCCAGGAAGATGCTCAGTTTTTGGTGCGGAGTCAGGCATTGGAGTGCGATCGCATCGTTGGCGTTGAAACCGGCGGCTGCCCCCACACTGCCATTCGAGAAGATGCCTCAATTAACCTCCATGCCATTGAAGCACTAGAACAGCGCTTTGACGATTTAGATATTGTCTTTGTCGAAAGTGGCGGCGACAATCTAGCGGCCACCTTTAGTCCAGAGCTGGTGGACCTTACCATTTACGTCATTGACGTTGCGGGTGGCGACAAAATTCCTCGAAAAGGTGGCCCTGGCATCACTAAGTCGGATCTGCTTGTGATCAACAAAATCGATCTGGCCCCCTATGTCGGCGCAGACTTAGACGTGATGGACCGCGATGCGAAAAAGATGCGCGGCGATCAGCCCTTCGTCTTTACAAACCTAAAAACTCATGCTGACCTTGGTGCCATCCTTGACTTTATCGGTCAGCACCTTATTCCCAGGGCACCGGTTACTGAGCCTGAAAATGAGGTAAACGAGTCTTACAAGCATGGTTAAAAGCCGTCTAGCCCCTAAGCTGCACGCTCAATAGAGCGGGGGGTATTGGGCTGAAAAGCCGTTGTATAGTCATGCGCCGCCAAGAACGTGGCCCCGCTCAGGTGTTGCTCACCAGCCTCTCAGCTTGAAGTCATAGAATAATGACTTCAGATACGCTAAAAACAATACTGTTGTCCTCTTCGTTAAATAGTGAGTCGGGCCTATGAACTACAATGTGACACTTCTGTCTGTCGTTTTGGTGTTAGGCATCGGCCTGAGCACAGGCTGCACCAATCCATCGACTAGCTCTGATACCGAACGAATCAAAGAGATTCAGAGCAGTGGCAAACCCATGACGTTTGCAGAAAATGGTATCGCAATTCGAGGCTACGATCCGGTCGCCTACTTTACTGAAAGTCAGCCAGTACAGGGCAAAAGTGAGTTTGCCTACGACTGGAAGGGAGCGACTTGGCACTTTGCCAGCGCCGAACATCGTGACTTATTCTCGGGCGAGCCAGCCAAGTACGCGCCCCAGTACGGCGGATATTGCGCCTGGGCTGTTAAAGAAGGTACGACAGCCCCTATCGATCCTCAAGCCTGGAAGATCGTAGACGGCAAACTCTATCTC
>JBAUJD010000241.1:0-2475 GCA_049683515.1 Thermosynechococcaceae cyanobacterium
GTGAACTCCCTCCCAATGCCCCAATGTTGGCACCTGCACCGATATAGCTAGAGCCACCCTGAGTTGCTCGGCCAACCTGAAAACTTTTGGGCTGGACGACCTTATCAACGGTCTCGCCAACCTGTGCTTTAAGGAGGACAGGTGATATAACGGGTGCGGGCTGAACCTCTTGTGCCAAGACACGATTGCTGAACGGGGCCACGACGACCAGCGTAGCTAGACCCATCAGAATTAAAGGATTCCGATTAAGTTTCATCGCCTTCATGATCAACGTTATTCCTGTGAAACAATGTCTTCATTGTGTTTTGGCAATGTGGCAAAAATGTGGTAGAAAAATTTCATTTTTGTGTCAAATCAAGACTTTAATTTGACAACCAGTATGACCACCCCACAGGCGGCTTTGCCGTGGGTCTATCTGGCTGGTGAAATCTTGCCATTCTCTAGCTCAAGGACTTGGTCTGCAACATCGACAATCCGAGGGTCATGGGTAACCATCAGTACCGTGCAGCCTGCTTGCCGCGTTAGTTCATGCAGCAAATCGACCACCGCATGACCACTTTCAGCATCTAGTGATGCAGTGGGTTCATCAGCCATGATCAGCGAGGGACTGCCGCCTAGGGCACGTGCTATGGCAACCCTCTGCTTTTGTCCTCCAGAGAGTTGACTGGGTAGAAAATTTCCCTTGTCTTTTAGACCCACCTGCGACAGCAGATCCTGTGTTTGGGTACGACCCGCCTTGCCTTTGATGCCTTTATATCGAAGCACCAAACTAACATTCTCAGCCGCCGTCAACGCCGGGAACAGGTTAAAATCTTGAGCAATAAAGCCAAGGTGCCGCAACCGAAACTTCTCAAGCTGTCGTCGAGACATGTGAGTAACCTTATGACCGAGCAAAGACACCTCTCCAACTGTGGGGGTCAGCAGTCCGGCCAAAATCAGCAAGAGGGTGGTTTTGCCAGAGCCTGATGGCCCCATCAAGAGCTGCACCTGACCATGATGAACTTTGAGGTTTACCCCTGCGAGCACCTGAGCTTTCCCCGCCAGCGACTCGTAGACCATTGAAATATCATCGGCAATAATGGCATCTTCGGGGGATGGGGCTGTAGTTTCTAGACTCGATTCAACTGGGTTCTCCATAAAAACGGATGACTCCACGCTAGGCTTTGAACAGGAACGCTAAGCTTTAAACACGACGGCTGGATCCGCCTTCGTGACTTTTTGGATCGCAATCATGGCAGAGGCCGTACACATCATCACGGTAACGGCAAAGACGCCAGCCCCCGTGATGGGGGTAATCAAGATAATGACGCCCTTCGTCGCCGCAGTCCATGTCCCCAACCCTAGGCACAGCGCCATGCTGGGTATATATCCCAAAACCGCCATCCAGAGCGCCTGCTCAATCACGATGGCGTAGGTCACTCGGTCCGCAACCCCAATCGCTTTTAGAGTCCCAAATTCTCGCAAATGGTCCTTAACTGCGGCATAGAGAATTTGACTGACAATCACCACGCCGACGACAATGCCGACGATCGCACCCAAGCCTAAAATGAACACAATGCTAGTGCGCTGGACCCAATAGGTTTGGGTTTGCTGAATCATCTCCTCACGGGTGTAAGCAACCGTATTGGGTAAGGCCGCATTCAGCTTTTTCTTTAGATCTTGTAAATCTTGTCTCGGCTTCGCATTGACTAAAATGTAGGTAATCTTGTCTGTATCACTAAGGGACGATAGCGCCCGACTCTTGACCGCATCAGAGCGATTACCTAACGGAGAATTCGCATAGGCTTTGGCCGTTTCGAGTGAAGCCAGCAAAAAGGGGTTGTAGGCGGTCGATTGAATTTCTTCGTCTAGACCGACCAGCTTCGCCTCTAGAGAGCCAATGATGCCCTGATCGCCCACCTGTTTAAGATTGAGTGCTTTGAGATTCAACGGATCCGTAATCAGGGTATAGGGCTGATTGAGAGCGGCTAGCGTGCCTTTTTCTAGGCGTCCCGGTGAGAGAAGTTGCCCACCCGGATCAATGCCGATGACGGTGGCGGGGGTAATCTTTTTAGAGGCATCGCGCCACAAGACGTTATGAAAGATGATCGCCTCAGCTTGGTCAACACCCTGGACTTGTTTTGCTTTGGTAAAGCGATCATAGGAGATCGGTGCTGTGATATCTAAGCTGACGAAATCTTCAGAGCTAATCCAGATATCAGCCTTAGACTTTTCCACCAGCAAAGACGTTGAACGGATAAATCCCTGCAGAATACCCACCTGAATGGTGACGAGACTGACGGCGAAGATAATGCCGGCTTGGGCCACTAGAAACCGGGGAATGTCGTTAAATAGGTTTTTCCGGGCCAGAGAAGTCATAGACTGAACTTAATATCTGTATCGTCAATTTACCTTGTAACCACTACCATACGAGTCCTAATTTGAATGACTCAGAGCCTAATTGCCTCTGCGGCTGCCACCTTTGCGGCGCTATTC
>JBAUJD010000242.1:0-7029 GCA_049683515.1 Thermosynechococcaceae cyanobacterium
GAGCAAGGCACTCCTAGAGCAGGGCCAATCGATAGAGCAAGTGTTGGAGGTGATCATGCCTGCTTAAATTTTGCGATCGTATTTGAAATCTTGACTGCGGGCCATTAACCTTCCAAGTCGTGTCATATTACAGGAAATTGATAAGAGTGTGGCTCACCTTCAAGGTGCCAAGCACCCTCTTCAGCATCCAATGTTTTGGGGGGCTTGGGTCTGCCAGGGTTAGTATTGAAACAAGCGGAATAATATTGATTCTGCTTTCTATAGCTAAAGCTTATAAGTATTCTCTGGCAGAGAATACATTGTTACGTAAGAATTCGTATTTCTCTGGGCTATGAAATTCTAGTAACTCAGGATCACGAACGTAAGTTTTGTAGGATTCAGCAAAATCTTCGTACATGTCAGTCGTAGCATAATTTGACACAAATCCAATTCCCTCGTTCATATAGGTTTGCCAGCTTTCAACATGAAGCCTTGCCCATGCTTCGTCAAATTCTGGATTATCTTCAGCAAAATTGGATTGAACATTATGACCAACTTCGTGAATGATGGTATCTTTCATCCCTTCAGCACCCTCAGAGAATCGTGACTCATCCCCAACGTGAATGGCATGGGAATCACACTCATAAAAGCCTAAAGTATATGGTGATTGAATAAAGAGAGGGTGAGACGGATCAAACTCAATACTAGGACAACCCTCAAAATGGCTGGGTGGCAGAGTTTCCTTCAGATAGCCAGCAAGTTGCTCATTGTTGATTAACTCGCAGCCTTCAAATCCACCAATCTCAGTTGAACAAATAAATTCAGTAGCTTCACAGGAAGTTTCACTAAGACCTTCTGGAGCACCTGCTAAGGATTCAGACATCTGCATTGGGAGCCTCCACCTCTTTCACTAAGCAAAAGATACGCTGATCACCGAATCTTCTCTGTCCGATTGTGTCAGCTAAAGCTTTTAGGAAGCGCTCATCATCCGCTTTTATCTGCTCTGCAGTTTCAACAAATACTTTTTGGCCTTCATTCTCTGATCGCCCACCACCACGGAGAAGTAAACCATTTTCACGGGCATCTGCGATCAAGTTATTGAGATCACCTAGTAGAGAAGGATCGGGGACATTAACTTGAATCTGGTCAGGTGGCATCCAATGGATCTGCCCCATAGCCTCACGTTGTTTATTAAGTAGCTTGATTATTTTCATAACGAAGTTCCGTTGTATCTTGTTTAGCAACTTGTACCCAGGCTGCCATATCATCTTGATCACCAAAAACAATCGCTTGACCAACGTGCAAACGATTGATTAGTTCTGTCTGTGCTGCTGTCAGCGTCATAGAGCTGCCCATTGCTTGACGATCATCATCAGCAACGATGCGATGGACAATTTTTAGGTTGGTGTTTTTAATGGCATCAGGAATCAGACGGGCTGGAATTTGATCTACCAGCAGCAAGCCTTCACCATAGGCACGAATTTCTGAAAGCATGTTCGAGAACATGGCAGCTACCTTACCTTGCGGGTTGGCCTGCTCCGGGGTGCCAGGTGCAGGCCGAAGTAAGACGCGGTGCGCTTCCTCAACGACTGTTAAATGTCTCAAATCTGGCTCTTGAGTTGTGCCTTCATCAATATCAGCACGGGCTTGGCGGTATTCATAGAGAAACTGAAGCAAGACGGCCATCGCAAAGGCGCGATCGCTATCATCTCCCAAGAGCGAAAGATTAATCACAACTGGCTTATCAAATAGATCTGCCCAAGGAGTGGAGCGCGGCTGGTCAAACAATTGCCCTTTCCAGCTCCGTCGCAGGCTTTGCAGTCGCGTCATAAGGGCGGCTGTCAGGTTGGCTGTAACCCGTTCGTCATAGCCTTTCTGTTTGACAACCTCCTGAACCGCGTCATACATGCCCCGCAATGTCGGCCTTGGAGACTCTTTGGCGGGTAGTTCAATCTCTAGCCACTTCAGTCGAGAGTAGACGGTAAACAATACCTCTTCTAGAAGAATTGGCAGTGATTCCTGCATGGGGAAAGCAGCATTCAGAATTGATTTTAGTCGATCAATGTGCGACAACACCTGGGGAGTATGGTTCTCTCCAAGCCAGATGATGTCTAACGGGTTGAGGTGCAGTATATGTTCGAGCCGTTGTCCACGAAATGACTGAGCACCTGGCATGTAAACATGGATTCTATCTGGACTATCAGGTGGGAGATTTGCGTTAACTCGCATTGCCCATCTGACATACTCATCCTTTGCAGGCTCGATCACTAAGAATGGCAGGTGACGCTGCTGAAGCTCACTGAGTAAACGCAGGCACGTATTAGATTTACCGCTTCCTGTGATACCAGCTAACAGGGTATGTTTAGCCAGTGTCTTGAGAGAAATAGGGTACTTGAGGGAAGTGACATCGCCGCCATCTAGCAAGGAACCGAGAACAAGATCATCTGGCTTTACAGCAGGTACATTCAAGCTAAAGTCTGTCGTGGCTATCAAAGGGATGCCGGGTATCTGACGTTGAGGGAGATTAACCAATAAGGCTAGTTCTTCAGTATTCAGTGGAGTTGTCAATCGGCTAAACGAAAAACCCAGCGGATGCTCCACTTGATCCGCAAGGGTAAACTTCTCTTTTTGAATATGATTGATGACTTCCACTAAGCCGATAGTCGGTTGTTGAAAAGCTTGCAAAGCACTTTTGGCAGACTTTGCCCATACCCTATTTAAGTCATGCACTCGGATAGGTTCAAGCGCTGTTTTTTCCCCAGTGAGCAAGGCTTTAAGTTGAGTCCCCCCTTGCTGAGCAAGATCTGGTCTGTTTGCCAGTAGATAGACCCCTACATTCCAGCAGCCGAGACTACGCGATTGCTCAAAACGATGGATAAATTCCTGTAGCTGTGATTCTGCAGTTTGAGCATGGGCATTGACATACTCCTGGCCTAACGCTTCTGCGGCGCTTTGGCTCAGCGTTGTGGTTTCAGAGACCCCAAACGCCATAGTTTCAGAGGTTGTTTCCGAGGCGCTATAGGTCATCTTTTGATCAGGACGTTCCCGATCACCTCGCAACAGTTTAGCCCCTAATGTGGCCGCAAATGCTAATGGAGCAAACCGACTCGCTTTACTGACGGCTGCAAGCCCTAAAGCCTTCAATACGTCACTACTCTGCATTTGGCTTCTCTCAGCAAATGCCTCTTGACTCGTCGTTGTACTCGACGATGTACCCTGGCTTTGGTTTGCATTCCAACCAGCACTTTGGGAGCTACTTTCTGAGGTTGTTAATGTTTGGGTAATTTTGGCTAGTGCATGCACGTGACTGAGCAAGTCACGGCATCGGTGGAGGATATCCTCTACCTCACTATTGGGCATGGGTTCAGCAATCACCATGTAGGTAAAGGGCAGACCTCGAAAACCTCGTAGAAAACGATCTAAGCTTTGGGGATAGCCATTTTGATCACTTCGCTTAGGTGAGGGAATACCTGTTAAGGCAATAGCATTGCGTAGGTCAGTCTGTAGGGGTTGCAAGACTTCTTTGGCAAAAACAGGATCATCCTCATGGCAAATCGATACTTGTGTACCTGGCCAGTTGCCCTGCAAGAAGTTTCCAATTGTCTTGATAAAATCAATGCTGGGATAGAGTGAATAATTATGGCTCCTAATCCCTAGATAAATGTGGTTTTCCTGTCCATCACTGACAATCAAGAAAATCAATGTATATTGCTGAGGTGCATGGCAAGCTGACAATGTTGTTTGCAATGCAGTCAGAGCATGTTCAAAGGAATCATTAATGGAACTACCAATTTGATCAATCCGCAAAAAGTACGGCTCTTCCAAAAGCATCCGATCTGGTGGTGGAAGTGGCTGGAAGAATTTAGCATCCTGAAGTTGAGTATCAAGATGTTGTCGACTTAAACTGTAGAGTAACGAACGAGATATCAAGTTAGCTGCCTGAATCCGTTGTTGAATTAATGTAGGACTAATAGACTGCATCAATAATCCAAGTGATATAAAGTAAATTACAACTAAATTCCTAGCTTACTAAGATTCTCATTTCATCGGCTTTATCTCTTAAATTGACCTCAAAAAGATTTGTTAACTTTTTCACCAACTCTTCTCTAAGAGTATTGTCGCTCTTTAGTTTAGTTACGATTTTCGAAACGATTTTCTCTCGATTTTCATCTATTTTAGAATACACTGAGCCAGAATCAATCTTATCTCTAACCCATACTGGGAGATCCCATGCAGGAAGATTTTCATTTACTGCTTCTTCAACTTTATCTTTTACTGCTTTAATGGAAGTCCCAGCCAATGTAACGGTTATACCAATAGCACCAAGGACAATCCATCCTACAGGTGTAGCCAGCAAAATTGCAGCTACTGTCAACCCCAAGTAGGCAACAATAAAAGCCAGCAAAAAAGCTGTTATTGAATATATCACTGGCCCTATAATTACAGCTATTATCGTGGCCAATATCCCAGAAACCCACCCTACAATGCTGCTCATATTTTCAACCATATCATCAACAGCATCAATATTTGTTTGTCTACCTAAAGATACGTGACTTATCTTATTCTGTGACAAATCAAAAGAGCTACCTAAATTACCAATAGCAATACTGTATTTATGTTCAAGTTGCTTTATTTCTATTCGAAGCTCATCCGCAAGATTTTTTAATATAGGAAGAATCTCATCTCCAAACAACTTGCTGAGATTTTCCTCCTGCAATATGTAATCAATATCAGTATTAATAGCGCTCTTCATGTCATCAACAGTTACATGTTTTCGTTTTTTCCATAAATCAAAATTATGCTTAAAAATACTAATGGTTTTTTCAGCTATTACATTAGATATAGCATCATATAGAGAATCAACTTGTTCGGAGACTCTAGGCATTATGACTCCAGAGCAAAATTCGTCTATATCTTTAGAAAATTGAACCGTTTTAATTTCGATGCGACCCCAGCGAGCTAACCCCCTCGCAATACAAAATTCAGGAGTATCATCATTTTTAATGGGAATACCAGGAAATACCTCCTGGCAAAGTTCTCGTACAAAATTCATTCGAGATGCGCCACCTGTAAGGAGAATTGCACCAGGCAAAGACTCTTTTGATTGACCAAGGCTCCGTCTGTGACCTAGTTGATTATGTAGTCTTGTCAATTCATTTCGGAAGGCTTGAATCCAAGATGTAATTTCTCCATCAATGTTGATACAAGGATCATTTAGGATCCTCTTTATCATCGTGGCATCAGTTGGAACCTCAATAAGAATATTTCCTATCTTATTAAGAACTATACAGGGTTCTTCTGCATTTGGATATTGGCCTGGATTAGCGAAAAAAGCTTCTTTTGCTCGTCTACAGGAAAACTCGCATTGATTCCTAAAATGTTCGCTGGACTGAAAATTTGATTGAATATTTTCATCTTTTAGGTTAGATAAAAACTCCTTAAGTATCATCTTTTCAATAAATGAAGCGCCTAAATCTCGACCAATGTCAGTTGGAATACCATTCTTATTTTGATCAATAATTGTAATATCTGTAGTGGACGATCCTAAATCAATAACAATTACTTCCGCTGCAGCCTCATTTAAGGTAAAAAACTTTTTTTCTGATACCTGTATATACGCAGCACGGGACTCAGCAACGACTTTTACATTTTTAATGCCAGCATTTATAAAAATTTGTTGATATGCTTCAACGATAGAAGCATCTTGAGTCCACTCAGAAGGACAACCAACCAAAAAAAATGTTGAATCCTTGTTTATTTGACCTTGATCCATTTTTTGTTGATAAATCTTGCCAATAAAATCATTCATTATCTTTTGATATTGAGGATGACTATTGGGTCTTTTTTTAAATGCAATAAATGACTCATCTACACCTAGCTTTTTAAGTGCAATTTCACCAATCAAGACTTCTCCATCAGGGAGATATCCGATCGCAGTTGGAATATTTTTCTCGTTGGCGAATATTTCGATCAATTCTGGGTCGCTAACATTATTAGGGTCTCCCAAATTCAAACGGGCAAGAGCAGTTTCACCATGACCTAAATCAAAGCCAATAACTTCAGTGATGTGTTCAAACATTATGATTTATCTTTGTGCGTTTAATTTATTGAGCAATCAAATTATTTATAGAGCTATTCGCCTGATGGCTTAAGTACTCGTCCTGGAATTAATAATTTTCCATCTCTTAGAAAAGCAGGTGTTAGCATTGTTTCATTTTTTAGGGTGTCATCCAAGCTAGTTTCATACTCAAATAGTTCTTTGATTTGCTCGGAAGCATCCTCTTGATATATTTGAGAGCGAATACCATATTTTCGTAGAATCGAAGAGATTTCTCTTAATCTTGCTTGGAAAATTGGCGGTATTTCGTTCTTAAAGCTTTGGATTTCACCCATGAGATCCTGTATAAACTTAAGAACTTCAGGGTGATCTTCAATTTGAGGTTTATGAACGACTGGCTCAGATATACGTCCATACTCAGTAACAGTCTGATCGATGACATCAAAGGCTTGTTCGAGATAACGGAGTATCTCTAGTGTGTCTAATGTAGCCTCTGATTGGTTGACCTCAGCTTCTTTTGCCGATGAGTGTATATCAACCTTATTACGCTCCTTCGGTATTCTCGTGGCTTTTTTAAAGACTGATGAAACAACAGTGCCACCTGCTGCGCCAACCGCCGCACCAGGTGGCCCAGCAACCATTGCTCCACCTGCTGCGCAAGCCCCTGTAACAGCAAGATCAGCAAGATCAAAAGCTAAATTGTCAGGAGAGCCACTTTCCTCTTCACTACTGTCATTGATGGCATCAGTTGTGTACTGATAAGGTTCTGATACTGGCCTTTGACCTTTTTCAAGCATGACGAAAGAGGTACGGAAAGCCTCAAGCATAGACAGAGCAATTCGAGCTTGTGATTTTGTTAGATTACCAATGTATTCCCCCTTAATGTCAGCAAGCTTCTGTAACTCACGCTGAACGATCTCAACTATTTCGGAGTTGTTTTCTGAAGCTTCAATTTCTCTCTGAATTCTGGAACGTTTTTCACTATAAATATC
>JBAUJD010000243.1:0-3932 GCA_049683515.1 Thermosynechococcaceae cyanobacterium
GGATGGTCTTGGTTCTAAAGCATTGTCGGGCATGGTAGCGGGTTCAGGGTTTAAACGCTAGGGTATCTCTTAGAGCAATGGTTCTCTGGTCAGTCAGCTCAGGCAATTGTACCAAGCCATCACAAAGTCTTAACGACTCCTTAGCCTAGCCTTTATTGGTGGGCTGGTTATTGAATGAATCGTATCAATGCTCCCCCAATCGTTTATGGATGCTGCTTATGAATGCCCGTGCTGCTAGAGAAACTGCCGTAAAACGGTCGTTGGGTTTTTCCTGTGGTTTAATCGCAACCTTGGCAACCCTTCTGCCCGTTGATTTGGTCGTGGCTCAACAGACTCCGGCTGATGCACCCTCTCCGGCTCCAGCGGTAGAAGCCGTCCCCGTCTCGGCTCCAGCAGAGGTGACCAAAACGTTGCAGGCGATGGATGAAGCGGCCAGCCAACAGCAGATGAAGCGGCTATTACGTTTTTACAGCCCCGAATTTTCTAACAGTGATGGGTTAAACCGTCAGTCTATGAAGCTGGCGATTAAAGATTTCTGGGATAAACATCAAGATCTTAGCTATAAGACAGAGCTGCTGTCGTGGAAAGCCGACCCCCAGGGTGGTGGCATTGCCACCACCAAAACCACGATCACTGGCAATAGCACCGTTGCAGATCGCAAGATGGCTCTCACCGCGACGATTAACTCTCAGCAGCGCTGGTTGAATCAGCAAATGGTGAACCAGACGATTACGGCAGAAGAAAGCCAGCTTGTCAGTGGCAACACTCCCCCGAAAGTTAAGGTCAATCTACCGAATGAAGTGAAGGTGGGAGAAACGTTCAATTTTGATGTTATTGTAAGCGAACCCTTAGACGAACGACTGTTGTTGGGGACTGCAGTTGAGGAAAGTATCTCAGCAGAAAACTACTTGAAGCAACCAGTGTTAACGCTAGAACTCCTCCCTGCGGGAGGGTTATTCAAAGTGGGACAAGCCCCCAAAAAGCCCACCAACGAGTGGATTTCAGCGGTGCTCGTCCAAGATGGAGGAATGATCATGATCAGTCGAAGGCTGATGGTGGTTCAGCATAAGTCGAAGGCGAATTAATCCCTACTGTTAGTGTGAGCTATGACTTCAGAGCAGTTTGATACTGCCATTTCTTTCTCTACCGCTGAGCCGACGGCTGGCTCTGAACAGCAGGTTCACTTTAAAACGGAATCCGATGGCTTGACGCTGTATTTACCGGCCCCGTCTGAGACGCGGCTAGATTGGTCAGAGCTGTGGCAGCAACTCCAGCTTAGACTAGAGGCTGGCAAACGCTTTTGGGACAGTAGTACCGCCGTCAATGTGGTGGTGGGCGATCGCTTAATTGATCAGCGACAGCTCCAGCAGTTGGCTACTGCCCTGTCTGCCGTCAACCTCAAGCTACAATGCGTGCACACAAGCCGCCGCCAAACTGCAGTAACGGCGGTTACGGCAGGCTATTCAGTCGAGCAGCAGTCGCCTATTCTGCCGCTGTCGCAGTCACCCCTCGCCCGGTATAAGAAGGCTGCATCTGAACAAACCGTCGTGGAGCCGCTGTATTTACAAACAACGTTGCGATCAGGGAATGATATCCGTCATCCCGGTAGCGTCGTCATTTTAGGTGATCTTAATCCAGGCAGTGCCGTGATTGCGGATGGTGATATTTTAGTGTGGGGGCGATTGCGGGGGATGGCCCACGCAGGGGCAGGGGGCAATCGCAAGTGTCAAATCATGGCACTGCAGATGGAGCCAACCCAGCTTCGCGTCGCTGATCTAGTGGCGAGAGCGCCGGAGAATCCACCGGCCTATTTTTATCCTGAGGTGGCTTATATTGCGGATGATCGCATCCAAATTGCCCGTGCAACAGAGGGTCCGAAGCAATCGTGAGTTATTGAGCAGTACTAGGTAAGAACAACTGGACCGCCGCCCAATTTCAGCTTAAGGTATTAGTGATTTTGGCAGATGCCGGTCCAGAGTAGCATTGAATTAGCAGTTGTAACGGTCTCAATTTTATGGGTCGAATTATTGTAGTTACCTCCGGGAAAGGCGGTGTGGGTAAAACCACTTGCTCCGCGAACTTAGGGATGGCGTTAGCCCGGTCTGATCATTCCGTGGCTCTCATTGATGCTGACTTTGGTCTGCGTAACCTGGACCTACTATTAGGACTTGAAAACCGCGTTGTCTACACCGCCTTAGAAGTTTTAGCGGGACAATGTCGTCTAGAGCAGGCCTTGGTTAAAGACAAGCGACTCAAAGATTTAGTCCTGCTGCCTGCCGCTCAGAACCGCAATAAAGATGCGGTCACCCCTGAGCAGATGAAACAGTTGGCCTATGCCCTGACTAAGAAATATGACTTTGTGATTATTGACTGCCCTGCAGGGATTGAAATGGGCTTTCAAAATGCAATTGCAGCCGCTGACGAGGCCATCGTTGTGACCACCCCAGAAATCTCTGCGGTTCGAGATGCTGACCGAGTGATTGGTCTGCTCGAAGCGAGCCGTATTCCGGCCAAGCTCATTGTGAATCGGATTCGCCCGGCGATGATTCAGGCCAATGACATGATGTCAGTCAATGACGTTCAAGAAATCTTGGCGATTCCGCTGCTGGGTATTATCCCCGATGATGAGCAGGTGATCGTGGCGACGAACCGAGGCGAACCGCTGGTGTTGTCTGAAGAGGTGACGCTGGGCGGAACAGCCCTTCGCAATATTGCGCAACGTATTGAGGGTAAAAACGTAGACTTTCTAGACCTTGATGCAGCCTACGACAATCTCTTCTCGCGCATCAAAAGACTGTTTCGCAAGTAAACCTGACCCTCACAAACACGCTTACTCAAGACATGTGTTAATGTCTGACCAACCCTGTTCATCTATCCCGCTGACTGTCTCAGCTTGAAGCCCATGTTCAATGACCTTCTGGAACGCCTTTTTTTAGGATCAGACATCACGACGAGTCGTGCAGATGCCAAGGGTCGGCTCAAGCTCGTTCTGGCTCAGGATCGGTCTAATTTGACACCAGAAATGATGGACGCGATGCGTCGTGACATTTTAGAGGTGGTTTCTCGCTATGTAGAACTCGATCCCGAAGGATTGGATGTGTCCCTAGAGTCTGATCAACGCTCAACGGCGTTGATTGCGAATCTGCCGATTCGTCGTATTAAGACTTTGCCTCAGGCATGACGTTACTTTAGCCTGCTATGGCTTCCCCCAAACGCACGGTTGTGCGTCTCAAACCTCGTCCTACGTCGAAATTTTCAGGTCGATTAGGGCGGTCCTTTAAGTGGCTGTCACCGGGGCTTGCGGTGAAGCGATGGTTGTTTTTGAGCGCTTTGGGAATGGTGCTGATCGGTTTAGGGTTAGCTATTTTGGTGCGGCTGACTCCCATTGCCAATGTGATTCAACTGGTGCAGCTTTTTCTCAATGAAGTCGCAGGGGTGATTCCTCGCTATGTGAGTGGGCCACTGGTGATCATTGGTGGGCTGCTGTTGGTGTGGTGGGGGCAAAGCCGCACGCTGGGAACAATTACAGAGGTGCTGATGCCAGAGAGCCAAGAGGAATTGGTGGATCGGCTGCTCGCCCATCGTCGCTTGAATCGTGGCCCCAAAATTGTGGTGGTGGGGGGCGGCACGGGCCTCTCAACGATGCTAAGGGGCTTAAAGGAATACAGCTCTAATATCACGGCGGTGGTGACGGTGGCCGATAACGGCGGCTCTTCGGGACGGCTGCGGCGCGAAATGGGGGGATTGCCCCCGGGTGATATTCGGAACTGTCTGGCGGCATTAGCCGATCGAGAAAAGTTAATTACAGAGTTGTTTCAATACCGCTTTGAAGCCGGAGATGGCCTAGCGGGTCACAGCTTTGGCAATTTGTTCTTGACCGCGATGAACGAGGTCACTTCAAGCTGGGAATACGCAATAGCAGCGAGTTCTGA
>JBAUJD010000244.1:0-3209 GCA_049683515.1 Thermosynechococcaceae cyanobacterium
AAAATGGCTTCCACAAAAACCTGATCCTATTTCTTGGGCACAGGTCTTGAGAAAGGCTGCCAATCTAGGCGCTGTACACCCTAGAAACAGTGTTGAAAATTCCTCATGATTTGGCGAAGGTATTGGCAATACAAGACCTTAAACCCTACCGAGGAGGCTATTTCGGTATGAAGCTCGCAGTGATTTCCTGTATTCATGGCAACTATGAGGCACTCAATGCGGTGCTATCTGATATCGATCGCCAGCAAGCCGATCAGATTTACTGTCTCGGTGATTTGGTGGGCTACGGTCCCCATCCCAATGCAGTGGTGGAGATGATTCGTTCCCTTGATATCCCCACCTGTCAGGGCTGCTGGGACGAAGATATTGTCGATGGTCTCAATGCCTGTGACTGTAGTTATCCGTCCCAGTTGGCAGAAAAGCGAGGCAAGCAAGCCCATGAATGGACAGACCGAGTCATTCATTCAGAGGTGCGGGAGTATCTCGCCCGTTTGCCGCTCACATTGCAATCCGAAAACCTGGCCTTTGTTCACGGTAGCCCTAATAGCCAGCATGAGTATCTACTCCCCAGCATGGACGGATTTTCCGCCCTAGAACGGGTCTTATCCACTGGAGCAGATGTCTTGTTCTGCGGCCATACCCACGTTCCCTATGTGCGTGATCTAGCCGATGGCAAACTTTCGATGCGAGTTCATCAACCTGGAAAAGAAGAAACACAGAAGCAGTCCACGGTTGCCCTGAAGCGGATTATCAATGCCGGATCGGTGGGAGAGCCTCGCCACGGACGACCCAATGCCACCTATGTGCTCTATGACACTGATACGGCACAGGTGACTCTCCGAGAGGTGCCCTACGACTATACGAAGACTTGTTTAGCCATTATTGAGCAGGGTTTACCGCCCATTTTTGCATGGCGATTGGCGCGGGGGATGGAGTTTGCAGAACGGGCTGATGATCCTAGTCATGTGTGTCAGCGGTAGCTGGCCCCAATTAAGGAGGTGAAGAATGGAACAGTGGGCTATTTTAAGCGGGATAGAAGGTAATCTCGATGCATATGAGGCGGTGCTGGCCGATATCCGGCGACAGCGCTATCCGGTGACGAACCTTTACGTCTTAGGGGATATTGTTGGACTTAAGGGCGACAACCGGGCTGTGATGCGGCGGCTTCAGTCGCCTCGCGCCGGGGAATTAGAACCCCAGGTTTGTATCGGCTGGTGGGAAGAGCAGTGCTTTAATTTGTATGGGTTGGGCGGATTGCCCGATGCGCCAGAGTTAATGGAACACGAGGGGGCCGACGCTGTGCAGCACCTCTGGGAGTCAGTATCACGGGAGGCGGTGGAGTGGATGAGATCGCTTCACTTTGGGTTCCACGAACTCGATTGTCTCTTGATTCACGGCAGCACGGTGGGCTACGCCGATGAGCTCACGCCGGAGATGCCTGCGATTCAATTGTGCGATCGCCTGATTCGGGCCGATGCCAACCATCTATTCTGTGGCCGCTCAGGATTAGCGTTTGAATGTTGGATCGAACCGAGTGATCTATGCTCCACCGTCATGACCTTAGATGGAACACAGGCTCCTCAAGCGCAAAATCGAACGCCCCGGCGCATTGTTGGTGTTGGCAGCGTGGGGCGCACATTGGGACAGGCCACCTACACACTTTATAACCCGGCCAACAATCACATTACCTTCAAGACCGTGAAATATAGTAAAGCTGAGGGCTTTGCCCTGCAAAGCGAACAGGATGGAAAATCCGTAATGGGTGGACTTATTTGACGTTTACTGCAATAGTTCTCACACCTAAACGGCTGAAATCTGATGTGTTGTTAGTAACAACGGTTAAGCCATTGACTGAAGCCGTCGCAGCAATGATGGCGTCTGGTGTTTTGGTCTTAAATTGCTGTCTTAGCCGGATAGCCTGCTCAGCGATCGCATCTTTCAGGTCAAATACAGTGGCGTAGCTGATGAATTCCCTTGCTTTGGCATACGATTCAAGGTCAGCCGCAAACTGCCCCCAGCCCAAAAACTCGATTTTGGTGATGATAGAAATATTGAAACTATCGGCGAGTATAGTGTGAATCGCTTCGTCATCCGTCAACCCGTTGAAATAGTAGATGACGATATTGGTGTCAATCAAGTAAGCCACTAGCACCAACCTTCACGGGTACTCGCTAAGTAGTCGTCAATGGCCTGCTTTGGCTGGTGGGCAACTCCGAAAAATAGATGTGGATCAAAAGGGGCGGCAGACTGTTGTGTTTTCTCGACTTCAACATCATTTTCCTGCGCCAGCTGCGCTAACACAAACTGCACTAGCCGGAACTTGTCAGCATGGGATAGGGCTGAGATCGAGGGTAATAATTCTGCTATTGACGTTGACATGGTGATTGATCCCTAAGGGTTAACTTAACGGATATTGGCATCAGCCCTTTTTTGTGCCTTGAGCCTGTCGAACTCGCAGGACTCACCGCCTTGCTCAAATTCCATAATATGTCTGTCGAACTGCCCATAGGCTTACACCTGGATAGTTAACGGCTCAAATCAGCGGCGGCAGATAACCTCGAACTCAACATCAACGACTCTCAACTATTCGCTACATTTGAATTGTTAGCCCGTTCAAGCTGTGAAGAAATGCTTCGTGTTGCTAGCCAATGTTCAAAAAAATTGTGGCTCTCACCGCTTTGTCTACCTGCTAGCAAACCTTCAACGCCAATATGTTCATCCAAATCGATCCACTCAATTGCGTAACCATCTCCTAAGAGTTGCCAGTTCTGTCGCTCCTCCTGAGAAGCGTGCAGCAGACGAGGATACCAGGATAAAGGAACAATTAAACTTCGTCCATCGATCAAGTCCACAATTAACTTTTCGTCGGTCACTCTGACCTGTGCTGCAAGGGGTTCTGCCTCAAGCGTCAAAGTAGTCATGCCAAGCCTCCAATAGTGTTTGTTCGTGTTCCTCCACAAGCCGAGAAATATCATTTAATTCGTGGTCTTTAAACCCTCGATTCTTTGCTAAAGAAACAGGACTAAGCCAAAACTGAACCAACTGCCGATCTCGCTTAACGTGAATGTGGGCAGGTTCGCCTCTGTCAGAACTGAAAGAGTTATAACAATTTCTGGTGTATGGCCTAGGAGATAAAAAAGGCGTATCCTTCTGGACAAGCAAACGTACCAGAGAGAATACACCATGCCTCAAGATAATCTAGTGGAGTT
>JBAUJD010000245.1:0-2479 GCA_049683515.1 Thermosynechococcaceae cyanobacterium
TCTCATTTTTCAGGGCTTGGTGTTTGAGCCAGTGGTCAAGCTCTGAATCGCCGCACGCAAACACTGATACATCATGCTCAGCAGTGAGTGGCTGGGGTGCTTGATACATCAATGCTCCCAAACAGCCTTTTTGTTCATGAGCGCTTTGAGGGCTTCTCCTGGCTCAGAAGGATGATCTAAAAGATCAATAAAGTGATCCCACCCTGAATCACTAAGGTGAAATACGGTTTGGTCAAGCAAGGTTTCTTGAGCGACACGATAAGCTGATTGAACGATAAAGTCAGTCCGGTTTTGTCCGATGAGCTGCGCTGCCTTGTCAATGACTTCTTTATGCTCTGGAGTAATACGAATCTGAATTCGCTCGTCTTTTGTTGGTATTGCCATCGTACAACTCAAAGCAGGTTATCTATGAGTCTATTGTACACACACTAAATACTGAGTTGGTTAATAGGTCATACTGACAGCTCAAAATTAAAGAGAGAGAAGCACCAGCACACAGATGCTTGAGGACAAAAACTTAGGAGGAGTCTGTACATGTCATTTTGACTGATAACCTGGGAATAATCAGAGTGTTGTTTCTTTTTCGCCACTCAGTTTGCGTCATAGTTGCGTTAGGTCGATTGTATGGCTACGGTAGTTGAGGTAAGGATCCAAGAGCTTGTAGAGGCACACGGCTATGATGCTGAGATCCTGTCAAGCTTTGCCGAATTTGTTCTGACTCAAAAAGGAAAGAAAAGTTCTAAGAAGAAAAAAGCCCTTACACTCCTTCAGCTAAAAACCGCTGTTATCGCTGAGTTCGGTTGTAAAGATTATAAGTCTCTCAAGAAAAACAAAGCTTTTAAGTTAGCTACAGATGATCGAGAACTAAATTTCCGAACTAAAGAAGCTTGGTTAACTCTATATCGAGAGTGGGTAGGTGTACCTGAGAATGAGCAACATCAAGAAGGACCAACTTGTATTAACGGGATAGACATACTAAAGAATTTTCGTCCTTGGCATGTATTTCAGCTTGATTCAAAAACTGCGACTACAGAGGATATAAATTCTGCTTTTCGTAAGCTTGCTAAATCTCATCACCCAGATCAGGGCGGAGATCGAGAAATGTTTGAGCGACTGCAGAAGATGCGAGATTCAATTTTAGCCTTTCGGTAATCTTGAGGAATGACTGCGTGAAGGAAAAGTATGATCTGCTATCAGCAGAGGAAACAGCAAAAATCTTAGGGATTAACCTAAATAAACTTTATGGGATATGCGCCAATTTTGATGCGTATGACGATGACGAATGGGACTTAGTAGAAGGTGAACACTTTGAGTGGCTGAGCAAGAATTATTCTACGCGAAGATTCTATGAGTCAGGCGCAATGATTCTTGCAAAGTATTTGCATGAAAAGCAGACTTCTAATCCATTGTCAAATTTTATTGATAGCGTTGTTGAAAAATTGACACATCGGCGAAAGCACATACGCAAGATGCTTGTTCGGCGGAGGGTTGTGAGTGAACTTCAGAATTCGGACAGCTATATTGCTCATAATAATTTGGTCTTCATAGATAGACCAAAAGTCATTAGAATTCTCGATACGAATGGAAAAGGACTTAACTATGCAGCAAAAAGAGAACAAGAGAATAGTGGTTTGACAGGGCGTGAACCAATGGAGCTAGGTGTTCACTATGACACCATAGATGGTGTGGAGTGCTGGAGTCAGAGAGGGATCGCTCGGATCGGGCAAAATATGTCTGAGAAGTTGGGCAAGAAGTCCAGACGCGCTTGGGCAGATGCGGTATTTGAAATTATTGAAGACGCTATTGATCAACAAAAGAAATACTTGGATTCCAGTGATTCTAGAATTCAGTCTGCAATGAAGCAGGCGAAGCTGAATGCTAGAAATACCTGTCAGGTAACAAGAAAGAAACAAGCCCCCACAGATACGTTTGAGCTTCATGTTCATCATTTATTTGATCGAAGTAATAGAGACGATTTAGCTGACTACTCTGAAAATTTACTGGTGATGCATGAAGAAATACATGATGGCTTTCATAACTGGCATGGGACATCTCCCTGTGAACCTAAGCACTTTGTTGAATATCTTTCTACAGTTGAGTCTTGGCGATTTTCAACACCTGCAAAAGAAACGAAGCTCCATCGCTTAATTAATAAATTGGAGAAGCTACAGATTAATTTTGAAGCTCATCGTCACTTAATTTGATTTCCTGCAACGGCAAAGAGTTGAGCAACCAGGTCTTTCCGAAAAGCAGCCTCGACTTCTGAAACATCCGCTCCTAATCTTAGCTGTAGTTTTTTAAACAGGCTAAGCCGATGTCTGGTTATACACATCCCAGAGTCTTCATCGATCCCCAATAGACATCACAAACCTTTCTAAGCGGGAGCACATCATCCGCTGGCGAGAGAATAAAGGTCAAGCTTTCGGTTGATGTAGGCGCAACGTAGAGCCAGCATTTGTGGGACACGCTCCGGTAGCCA
>JBAUJD010000246.1:0-7486 GCA_049683515.1 Thermosynechococcaceae cyanobacterium
CTTCAATGGACGGTCGAGTCCATTCAAAACGCATACTCGTCATTAGCTCTTTGCTTTGGGAATGATGATGATTCTCGCAAATACTGATGCGATCGACGCCGGAGGCTTGGCCTAAAATTTCTAAGGCTCTATAAATGGCAAGGTCGTAACCAGTGTTCTCAAGCAGGTGGGTGGTGGCGGTGGCGACGCTTTGCAGGAGGCGATCGCGATGTTTTAGTTCTGCTTCAGCATGTTTGCGATCGGTGACATCAAAGATGCAGCAGCGCACCAGATCGCTCTCAGAGATGTAGTGAATCGATTGCTCGTAGGCTTTGTCGTCCACTAGCACTTCGCGCACCAAAATATTTTGGGATGAGGTCGCGATTAGATCGAGCAATCCGGTCAGGACCGGGTGATCAAATTTCTGGATGGGGAGTTGGGGGAATGTTGCGGCGGCGGCGGGATTAAGATAGGTCAACTCGCCCTGGAGGTTGACCTCAAACATGGGGCTAGGAATAATCTCTGGGAAGGAGGCCAGACGAATGAGTGAGGCCTCATCAAAGCTATCTTGCTCCGCAACCTCTCCGGCGGGTGGGGTGCTGACGAAGGTGGCATCGGACAGCAGCTCTTCAGGGTTGAGGGTATCGCAATAGAGCGAAAACTCTTCCTCGGTGAGCGGCTGCAGGGCGAGATAGCGAGCCTTAACCTGATTGCCGAACAGGATGCAGTCGCCGCCCTTGAGGCGATGGGAAACCCGCTTGCGGCCATTGACTTTAATGCCGTTGGTGCTGCGCTTCCCTTGCAGATCGCCATCAATGAGCAAGAAGCCATAGTTACTGGCATCAGCACTGGTCACCCGCAGCAGCAGTGCATGCTGACGAGAGACAGCCTTAGAGGCCACCACAATAGAGTTGGTCCCATCTCGGCCAATGGAGTGGGAAGAGGCTTCTAAAGGGATCAGGCTATACCCTGCTTTCCCGTCCAGTATTAACAGATGGCGAACCTGTTTAGGCTGGTTTATCTCCACAATTTAGACACGCTCCATTGTTCTGCCGCGAGCTGGGAAATTCTTCCCTTCGGCAGAAGCATTACGGCTTTGATCTGTGAGCGAATATAGCATCAACATAGGACTCATACTTAAAGCATGCCCAATTCTAATAATCCTGATAACAATTTTGCCCTTAAGAAAGAGAATGAAAGCCCCAACATCTCGGGTGATGTATCACCGAGGATTTGGTTGATTGGCGGTACCAGCGAAGGGCTAGCGCTGGCGCGGCGGCTGATCAAAGCGTCTTTGCCCTGTACGGTCTCTGTGACAACGGCCTCCGCCGAGCGTCGATACCCAAGGGATGCCCTTCTGAAGGTGCAGATCGAGCGGTTTACACCTCAGACGCTAGCAACGTTTTTAAAATTAGAGAAGATTGCGGTGATTCTGGATGCGTCCCATCCCCATGCGGCGGAGATTTCGACGCTGGCGATGAAAACTGCTGAGGCCGATCATATTCCCTACCTGCGCTTTGAACGTCCGGCGGTGATTGATCCTGATCCAGATTGTGTCAAAAGGGTTGAGGGTTTAGATGCTGTTCTTTGTGATCAATATTTGTTGAACCGGCGGGTGCTGTTGACGCTGGGAGCTAAGGCGCTGTCTCAGTTTCGGCCTTGGCAATCTCGCAGCACGTTATTTGCCCGTATTTTGCCGTCTCAGGTGGCGCTGCAGGCTGCGATAGAGGCCGGGTTTGACCCCGAACGCCTGATTGCGCTGCGTCCCCCCATTTCGATGGATATGGAGAGGGCGCTGTGGCGACAGTGGCGTATTGATCAGGTGATCACGAAAGCGTCAGGACAGCCCGGAGGGGAAGGAATTAAACGGCAGGTGGCTGCTGCCTTGAAGATTAATTTGGTCATCATTCAAAGACCGCCGCTGGTTTATCCCCAGCAGACGAGCGAGATGGGGGATGCGATCGCGTTCTGTCAAAGGGCGTTAACCCAACGGCGCAGTGATGATCTGCACCGCAAAAGCTAGATGCATTCATTCAAATAATGTGGAAATCGAAGGGCTACAGAAAAAAATTATTTTTGAGGTGTCGGGTTACCGATCACATTGGGCACACTTAGAGAAGTCGGCTGATAGAAGGGTACTGAAAAGCCTCCCCATCGAACCAATGGAGAAGCAATCCGTTTCGGACCCTAGAAATCAGCTTGTGTTTCCTAGATATGATTGAGTAGCATTTCCCCTGGCCTGCAACGCTGGGGGTTTTTATTAATCTAACAACGAAAATCAGCATTACCCTGAGTAGAAATACTGAACTGACGAACGTGACGTCTAATCTGCCAGTAACTCCTCGAGAATGTCGCTATTGATTTCTAGCGGTTCTTCCCCTTCAATCAGAGCCTCGTCACATTGCTCAAAGGCAATCTCATTGATATTTTCTAATGCACCATCCAGCAGCAAATTCAGTTCAGCAGCGACTCTCTCTAGGTCTTCACGATGCCAATGGGGTTGTTGGGCGAGGGTCAGCAGAAAAGTAGAGTGGGCGGCATCAAGTCCGAGCTTGGTGGGGGCGGGTGTTGGGACTTCGGGTTCGACAAAAATATCGGCCAGCATTGCTGAGACGGTCTGGGATTCATCTTGACGACGCTGAATCAGGTCTAAATTCAGACCCACTGCAGGGGCGTCAGCAGGATCTGGTTCCACGGCAGAAACGGTCGGCTGGAGTGCAATGGGGTCTGTGGAGTGCAGGTGCTGATAGACCTGCTCGGCCTCAAACCCTAGTAGGGGATAGAGCTTGGTGAGGGATTCAATGGCGGCAGGTTGATTCTCGGTGGCTTTGACGATGCTGATTAAGAAGGTTGCGATCGCACCCCGTCTTTCTTCCTCTAACGCTTCTAATCGAGACTTTAGCCCCCGCAGCGTCAGCTTGTTGTGGCACAGCCACTGAAAATGCGCCAACAGCCGATCTCGTTCTGGCTCCTGCAGGCGCGGCGTCCAGGCCAGATACTTCTGCACATGGGCCATGCCTGCCCCGTTGATTTGATCGGTCGCGGTCACAATCATCGCAGCCAAATGCAGCAATAGCTGAGCCGTACTGTAGTGGGATGAGGTTTCTGCTAAAACACCATTGAGACATCGAAACAGGACAATGTTTTGAGATTTTTTAGGCGGCTTCCCTCCAAAACGCACATCGGGTTCGAGGCCCATCTCCTGACGCTCTAAAAATTGGGCCAGCGTCACTGCATCTGCCTTCGCTAATTTCTTCACCGGCTCTGAGGTCCACCGCTGCAGCAGTGTCGCTGCAGCGATGACCTGAAACTCATGATCTTTGAGACTATCCGTGGCCCACCGCCGCAACTGATTCACCTCAGCGTGTTCGTGGCTGTGGGCAATCTCGTTTGGCAACAGCAACACTGCAGCCAAGCTGCCGCGCTGATCTAGATTGCGACTGAGCCAGCGACCGTAGGGTTCAAGGGCTTCAATGCAGGTTGCCACTAAAGGCTGAAGGGCTTCCAGACTGGCAGATTGATCCGGTAATTCAGGTAGCTCAGCGATCACGTCAATCGGCCCACCAAAGGAAACGCTAGAGGGTTGGTAGGTGCGCGTTAGCGCAGTCGTAGGCGCAGATCCATCTAGAACAATGCCGTCTCCAAACTGTTGGTGATACTTGCCTTTAAATAAACTTTGGAGTTCGGGTAGGCAGTGTGTTGCAACGACAGAGGATCGGCTGAGACTGAGTACCCAAGCCAAGGTCCAATCAGAGGGAAGCGGCTGCTTTGCCTGGGCCAGCTTACCGAGGGTGAGCTGAAGCGGCAGACTTTCTGTTGAGGGCGTTCGGTTCGCTAACCCCTGGGGCGACTGCAGCAGCCAGCAGATATCTAGAAAATTGCCTGCATCGCGCAAAAAAGATTCGTTATGGCCGTAGAGCATGATCAAGCGCTCCACTTCGGCCATAATTTGCGTTAGCTCTGCGCTGCAGTCACCCGTCGCATTTTTGAGATCATGCAAGACTCTCCGCTCTAGGCCATACAGAAATAAAAAGACGTAGCTGATGTGAATCTCAGGATTATGCCGTCCATCGGCCAGCCATTCTAAGTAAGCAGCCCGACAGGCAGACGGGATTTCGCGATAGGACGGCCAGTGGGTCATCCAGTGACCGGCGCGGTCGGGGTTGTCGCTGTCTACCTTAAGCTGGGGACAAATGAGGCAGGGTTCAATACTGACGGTGTCGCTTACCCCTGAGAGGGTATCTCCGACGTAGATCATTCCATCGGTGAGGGTGTAGGTTGCGATCGTCACCGATGAACTGGGGTCCACTGATGTTCGAACGTCGCGGGTTGAATTGATCTGTAATTCACCACTGGCATCTCTAGGAAACACCCACCGAGCGGTTTGGGGCCGCGATTCAGAGACGGTCTCTGGCTCTATCTCTGGCGGAAGAGGAACAGGACTATTCTGCTGTGGGATATCTAATACTGAAGCAACCTCAGTGGGTTTCAGCTTGTCTGGGAATAGTTTTTTAAGCCAGTTCAGCATCCTTAGATATCAGACTTGAAGGATTGGAAAGTGAGCATATTGTAGTCCATCACCTTTCTTTTGCTCAGTCTGCATTCATGATTTTGGGTTCAGTCTGTGTAAACAGCAGCCCGTCGTGAGCCAGATCACTGGTGCGCTCTAAACCTCTGCCTATAATAGTTTCACCTTCTTAATGGCGAATTTAGATGACACTTGTACAAAAAACCTTGGGCCTGTCATTGGCTCTGGTCACCCCTGCCTTCTGCAGTCTATCGACCAATGCCCAAGAATACACTCGGCCTACTCTCAGCAGTCAGTTTACAGTGGCTCAAAATACAAACACGTTTCAATCTCAAAAACAGCGAGAATGGGATGCTTTCTTTAGTAGTCAATATTCCTACTGGGATGCAAGGATTTTATCGAAGTTTTGGAGCCAAGATTTAGGTGAAGCGAAGGCCCGTATCGGTCGAAAGCTACTCTGGGGGCCATCTGATCAGGCCATTTTGGATCAGTATCTGGTTGATGCTCGGATCCAGGCTCTGTCGTCGGTGGAGCCGTTGGCATTGTATGCGGAGTCGAGCTATGACTATGACGATGCAAAGGCACTGGCGACCTTTTGGGGCGATTCAACGCCCTACGATGCGAAGTTACGCATTGAGCGCAATCTGATTCTGGGGAATGAGCAGGTTGTTAAAGACGCGCTCCAGTTTGCAGGTCGTTCTTAGAGTGACGATTAATTGGCGGATTGGAATTGAAATTGAGCTATTGGCCCCTCTGGGTAAAAGTCGTCTCGATCTGGCAAATGCGATCGCACAATTTCACAACGGCACCGTCCGTCGCTTTTTCCATCCCCAGTCTGAACCGAGCAAGGTACCTAGCACGCCCATCTTTCATAATCTAACCTTGGGCTATGAAATTCTCGACGATCGCCAAGAGTGTATTGCCCAATGCGTCGATGATCTGACACTGCAGGCAGACCTGATCCGTAAGTCTGTGCCCAAGCCCGGTTGGTATCGAATTATTAGCGATGATGAGCGCTTACTCCGGTTGATTGGGCGACAGGCCGATCCGTCCCAGCCATTGCAAACGGTGCTTAATCCAATTGGGGATTTGTTTGGCACAGCAACCCATTCAGGACCGGGGGGAATGGTGGGTCTCAATGATGAGATGGGGGCTTCAGTTGCGATCGCAGCTCCTCTCCCCGGAGAACGAGAGCGGCCCTGTGAGTTAATCACGGCACCGCTAGAAAGCAACCACCAAGAACAGCTAGAAAGTCTATTGAGCTTGGCCCGTTCTTTAGGGTTTACTGCACCAGTGGAAGGAGCGACACATATTCATTTTGATGCGAGTCGGCTGCAGTCGGCGGATGCGATTGCAAATCTAATTCAGCTCCTTTGGACCTATGGTGAAGCCCTCAAGCAACTCATGGGCACCAATCCTAACTGTCGCCGCCTGGGTCAATGGCCTGATGCCTTATTAGAGACGATCGCTAGCCCCGACTTTCGCAGTCTTGCTTGGCCTGAAGCGCAAAGCAGATTACAGCAAGTAGACCTCACTAAATATTGTGACTTCAACCTCGTCAACTATATTCGCAACATCCCGAATAAAAATACGATTGAAATCAGGATTTTGCCTGTATGGCTTGAGTCTCAGCCTTTGCTAGAGGCCGCTGCTTTATTTGCTGCGATTTTAGAACGATCAGTAGAGTCTCCACCAATCCTGACAGCATCTGTACAGAAAGACACTCAAGCCACGATCAAAACGCTGCTAGAAATGCTGCCGCTATCTGCAATACAGCAAGATTATTGGCGGAGAGAAATTTAAGGTCAGTGAATCGTCAATATCTCTTCACGTAGCAATTAATATCGAGGCGTTGGATGCGATCGCACAGATACTCTATCATCGGATTGAAGAGGCTGGATGTAGGGGCCATACCCTAACGCTGAAGGTGAAGTACGCAGACTATCGGCAGGTTATTCGTGCACAGACATTTGATGACTGTATCGATAGCTATCAGATGATCAAAAGCATTGGTCGGGAGCTGCTGGTGAGCAATATCGAGGAGAATCAGCCGATGCGACTGTTGGGGCTGACGGTCTCAAACCTTGGTGGGCAGGAGTCAGGACCAAAGCAGCTCTCGCTGGACTTGCAGATACCGGAGCTGGTTGTGCAGCGACGGTGGTAGAAATAGACAGAAGCTGTCTAGGAAGTGAAATTGTAATGAGTACAAAGTGGGAGAACTTTCTTAAAAATCTTGGCGAGTGGCGGGGGTCGTTCACCCAGTTCTCTCTCGAAGGAGAACAGCTAAGCTCTACAAACTCAATTATCAATTTAGAGAGCTTTGACAACAACCAAGCGGTTCGCTTTCGTGTACGCCGCTTTGGCGACGGTAGCTATGACACCCTACCCACCCAAGACTACCAGCAAGAATATCGTACGCTCGGTCGGCAAATGCTGATGTTTGAGACTGGAGCATTTTCTAAGGGTTCGATATTGTTGTCGCCCATTTCCAAGTTCGGTGCGGAGTACGGATTGATCGCAGATAATCGTTGCTTGCGCTTAGTGCAACTCTACAACGAGCAGGGAGAATTTCAAGGACTCACCCTTATCCGCGAATTTCGGGCTAGAAGCACTGCCCACGAGCGATCTCCCCTTACGATTGAGCAACTTTTGGGGATTTGGGAAGGCCAAGCCTGTACCCAGTATGCAGATTTACGTGAACCGACCCACTATTCAACCCGCTTAGAGATTGTCCAGAACGGCGATAGCCAACTGCTACAAACCCTAGAATTTGGAGAACAACACCTAACCTCCACAGCGAGAGTTCAAGGCAAGCAGATCGGGTTTGAAGACAATATAGACCGAGTTGTCACCCTACTCCCGGATGGAGCTTCCAGCAATATCCCCCTCAAGCTGGACAGCGAACGAGCTTTTTTCGTAGAAGCAGGATGGTTGGTAAGTCCTACTGAGCGGCAACGCTTGATTCGCCACTACGACGAG
>JBAUJD010000247.1:0-4718 GCA_049683515.1 Thermosynechococcaceae cyanobacterium
GCTTCGATTTTGTCCCCCACGTTCACCCCCTACGTCGGCAACCGCCTTGAATGGTCACACTTAAAAGACAGGCCGCCACTGACAGGGTACCCATCAGTAGCGGGGTGTCTATCATACCCCCAGATACAACTTTAGCGATCGCGTCTGCGATTACGCCTTCTGACTTCTTTCAGCCGCTCTTCAAGACGGTCTTCTTGACGCTCTCCACGCTTATTTTCCCATTGTTCTGAGTCGCGATTGCGCCAGTCATCAACACGATTGCCCCGTTGATTGAAGATGGTATTTTGGCGATCGCCCATGCGCTGAAAGATACTCTCGCGGTGACTGCGGCTCCGTTCGAAGGGATTTTGTCGGCGATTGAAAACGCCCTGTTGTCTGCGCTGAAAAATTTGACGGCATTCTCTACGAGAAAACCGAAAGCGACAGTCTCTCAAGTAAAACCGATCAAAATCGTTTCCATTTGAATACACACGGCGACCAGCAATGATGCGATCAGCCACAAGATCGCCAGCCTCTAACTCACTGGTAAGAACACTAGCTTGAGCCTCTGACGTTATCCCACTAGGGCTAGCCGCCATGGCCGGGGAGGTTAGCACGGTTCCCATAATAATTGCTGCAAGCAATGCAGGTGATCTAACCATTGCCTTTCTACTCCCAAACGTTTCACTTCACTTACTAGCATAGCGATGGCAAGCACCCATGTCAGGCTAACAACCCGCCGCAAGTAAGGTCAAAAAAGAGAGTTTCGTGCCCCTCTAAAGTAGAAATTAGTAGAAATTAGTGGAAGAAGACGGTATTAGCTTGCGAGCAGTCTATCTTTGCAGGAACACACGCCCCGCATCGATTAGTCTTGAAGCTAAAGCGATTACGTTACCATCGATCCATGAAACTCCAAGGCTGGGACAATTTCCTGCAGCAAGTTGCCAAAGACCATCAGCTTCGAGGTCGTCTCAAAGAGGTCTTTTTGGTGCGGTTTGCCTATGAAAATTGGCGCAAGCCAGATAAGCAAATATGGAGGCTGGCGGAAGCGGCCAGTCACGAAACCTACAAAAAGCAAATGACCTCGGTTTATGCCTCCTTTACACAGGCAGATGCAACGCACGAACACTGCCCAGAGCTAGAGGTCTATGGCCGTGGCCCCGGCAAGTTCAACATTCTACGGGAATGGCTGCAGGAGACCCAGTATCCCAAATGGCAGCAAAGCAGCACGTTACCCACAGCAGCCAGTGACGCCACCTTCAGCTATCGGATGCCGGTGGCCTCCGATTCCCCCTTCTATAT
Organism: Thermosynechococcaceae cyanobacterium; assembly: GCA_049683515.1. Classification (GTDB taxonomy): domain Bacteria; phylum Cyanobacteriota; class Cyanobacteriia; order Thermosynechococcales; family Thermosynechococcaceae; genus RCC1774. Next base: position 1,282 of record JBAUJD010000247.1, read on the forward strand.
TGAGCGCCCCCCAGTGGAGGCAGACTGTTATCAACAGACGCTGCAGCCCGGAGCGCTGATTCGGATTAGAGCGCCGGAGAAGATGGGGAAGACCTCTTTGCTGCGCCGTATTTTGGCCCACGCCCAAAGTCGAGGCTGTCAGCCCGTCTATCTTAATTTGCGAGAGGCTGAGTCTAGTCTGTTTACGACCTTAGATAAGTTTCTGCGCTGGTTCTGCGCCAATATGAGCCGAGAGCTAGGTCTGCAGCCGCTGCTAGAAGAGGATTGGTCAGAGGAGCTGTACGGCAGTTTGATTAGCTGTAAAACCTATGTGCAGACGCAGATTTTATCCCAACTGGATCGCCCTTTGGTGTTGGGGCTAGATAACGTGGATCGGGTCTTTGAATTCCCTGAGATTGCCCAGGATTTCTTGCCGATGCTGCGCTCTTGGAATGAAGAGGCCAACAACCAGGCAATCTGGGAAAATCTGCGCCTCGTCATTGCCCATGCCACGGAGATTTATATTGAGCTTGATGCCAACCAGTCCCCCTTTAATGTGGGGTGGCCGGTGAGTTTGATTGGTTTTAGTGTGGGCCAAATGCAGCAGCTTGCTCAAGTCTGGGGACAAAATTGTTCGATTCAGCAGATCGAAGCACTTCATTCGATGGTGGGGGGACATCCCTACTTAGTACAGATCGCCCTTGATGCGCTGCAGCAAATGCCCTTTGATCAGCTCCTGGAGCAAGCTTCGACACAGGGTGGCATTTATAGCCATCATCTGCGGGCCTATGGCGATACGCTGCATCGACAGCCCGAACTTGCGATCGCAATGAAGCAGGTCATCGAATCCCAAGCAGGCGTCCAGCTCGAACCGTGGCAAATTTACCAGCTCGAAAGTATGGGCTTGGTGACTCTAGAGGGCGATGTAGTGTGGCCCAGTTGTGAACTATATCGCAGCTACTTTAGCGACTATCTTTAGTGTCTAGCCCCACAACTGTCTGGCCCTGAAGCCCTATGCCAACCTCGCAGTTAGAAACCTATAAAGTTGGCGGTAGCCTGGGGTTTAAGCACCCCACCTATGTTGCGCGTCAGGCCGATACAGCGCTGTTAACGGCCCTGAAGGCAGGGCAGTTTTGCTATGTGTTTAACTGTCGTCAAATGGGCAAATCTAGCCTACGGGTCCAGGCCATGCATCAGCTTCGAGTACTGGGAACCCGCTGTGTCTCCATTGATATGACAGTACTGGGGGGACAGGCCAATCCGCAGCAGTGGTATGGGGGATTGATAACCCAGCTTTGGCAGGGGCTGCAGTTGGTCGAGGCCGTCAATCTCAAGAACTGGCTCTTGACCCATGCTCACCTCAATCCGGTGCAACAGCTCAATCAGTTTATAGAAGACGTACTGCTCGTCCACTGCCCCAACGCTGAGATTGTGATCTTGCTCGACGAAATTGATAAGGTGCTCAGCCTCGACTTTTCTCTGGATGATTTTTTTGCACTGATTCGGGCCTGCTATAACCAGCGAGCCGACAATGCCGCCTACGAACGTCTTACTTTTGCTCTATTTGGTGTCGTGGCCCCCGCCAATCTGATTCGAGACAAAGCCCAAACGCTCTTTAATATCGGCCAAGCCATTGAGCTAACGGGGTTTAAGTTTGAAGAGGCTCGCCCTCTGGCGACCGGACTAGAGGCAAGGGCAGAGCAGCCGCTAGCAGTGCTGGAGCAGATCTTAGACTGGACGGGGGGACAGCCCTTTCTGACCCAAAAGCTCTGTCAGGGGATTGCGCGATCTGATCTGCAGATTGCCGCAGGGCAAGAGGCGACGGCGGTGGCAATGTTTGTGCGATCGCAGATCATCACCCATTGGGAATCTCAAGATCAGCCCATTCATCTCAGGACGATTCGCGATCGCATCAACCGTAACCCCCAACAATTGGGGCAGCTTTTGGGGCTATATGAAACCATCTGGCAGCAGGGCCAAGTCCCCATCGACAATAGCCCTGAACAAAGTGAGCTGCGTCTTTCGGGCTTGATTGTCCAAAAACAGGATCATCTGTGTCTCTATAACCGCATCTACCACGACATCTTTAACCAGGCCTGGATTGATCTGACCTTTAACCGTCTGCGCCCCTATGCCAGTGCCATTTCAGCCTGGGAAGCCTCTAAGCGCACCGATGAATCACAGCTTTTGCAAGGCTCCGTTCTAACGGCAGCCCTGCGGTGGTCAGCGGGCAACAGCCTCAGCAGCCAAGACTATCAGTTTTTAGCCGCCAGCCAAGCCCTTGACAACCGACTCGCCCTTGCCGCTGAACGAGAAGCCCGCCAGGTCCAGATTTTAGAAACGCAGTTGGTTGCCGAACAAAATGCCAAGCAACAGTTAGCCACCGCCTATCAAGAAGCCCAGCGACGGCTGCGGCTCGGCTCTGGGGTACTCGTTTTGTCTCTGGTGGGGGCTATCGTCTCTGTGAGCTGGCTGGGCTATAGCTGGCGGCAACAGCGACAATCCCAGGCTCAGGCGCTAGAGTGGGCTGGCAAAAGCGCCCTCAAACAGTTTGAGTTTAGCCAAATTGACGCCCTGATCACGGCCATGGAATCCAGTGACGCCCTCACCACCCTCGTATCCCCTTCTCAGCTCCGTCAGGATTACCCCACTACGTCACCGCTCACTGCTCTGCAAGAAATTCTCGATCAGATTACCGAGCGCAACCGCCTCGAAGGGCACGAAGCCAGCATCACCAGCATCCGGTTTAGCCCCACCGGAACGTCTCTTGCCACCGCCTCTCGGGACGGCACCGTCAAATTATGGACCCTTAAAGGCAAGCCACTGGCAACCCTCAAAGGACACCAGGGCGATGTCCATAGCGTTGACTTTAGCCCCGACGGTCAGCAGATCATCACCGCCTCTAAAGATGGTACCGCCCGACTGTGGACCCTGCAGGGCCAGCCATTAACCATTTTTTCTGGGCACCGAGGAGATGTCTACAACGCCGTCTTTAGTCCTGATGGCAAAACCATTGCCACGGCCTCTAAAGATGGCACTGCTCGATTATGGACGCTAGATGGCAAGGAACTGCGACGGTTCAGTCGTCACCGAGATTCAGTCTACGCCGTTCGGTTTAGTCCCGACGGCAAAACCCTCGCCACCACTTCAAGGGATCAAACGGTGAAGCTTTGGACCCTCAATGGCGCTGAACTCGCCACGTTCAAGGGACACCAGGGGGCCGTCTATGACGTTAGCTTTCATCCCAGCGGCCAATGGCTGGCAACGGCCTCTGGCGATATGCAGGTGAAGCTTTGGTCCCTGGATGGCAAGCTACTTAAAACGCTCCAGGGCCACCAACGAGCCGTTTATGATCTGAGCTTTAGCGCTGATGGTCAGAGGCTAGCGACTACTTCAGGCGATCGCACCGTCAAACTATGGAGCGTGGGCCAACCTCAGCAGGCGACTCTGCTCAACAC
>JBAUJD010000248.1:0-2266 GCA_049683515.1 Thermosynechococcaceae cyanobacterium
GAGCATGGCGCTCTACTAAGTAGCGAGCTAAAGGATTGCGTTCAACCGATAGCGCAATTTCTGCAATCTTTTTAAGTTTTTTGCTGCTGCTAGCTGAGAGGATTTGATCGAAGAAGAATATCCCTGAGCGCGTCGCTGTAAAGTATTCACCAATTTTAGGGACGAGTTGCGATCGCAACTCGTGCTCGTACTCAACCTGATTAATTACCTGAAATAGGCTTTGCAATCTGCTTTTCATAACCCTAGCGAGTGGCAATCTTCAAAAAAGGTACCCGATCGAGGTCTAGTCGCCATCGGATGTTCTCTCTATCGTAGACGGTATAGATTTCCTCTGAAACGATTTACTGGAGAAATTGGCATGACTGATTTACAAAAGCACATCATTGGTTTAGTCTTTTATCCGGGGATGACAGCCCTCGACGTAATTGGTCCACAAACTGTATTCACTGGGCTACCGGGTGTCCAAATTCATCGAATCTGGAAAACGCTAGACCCTATCTCAACTGACGATGGCATGGTGATTGTGCCAGACACGACCTTCGCAGACTGTCCGGCTTTGGATGTTGTTTGTATCGGAGGCGGACGCGGTCAGGGCGCGGTTACAGACGATCCAGAACTGCTCAATTTTCTGCAAAAACAGGGACGTACGGCCAAGTTCGTGACCTCTGTGTGCGGCGGGTCTGAATTTTTGGCAAAGGCAGGGCTACTGCAGGGCTATCGCGCCGCCACGCACTGGGCCGCACGGAAACAGCTTGCAGGATTAGGTGTTGAAGTTGGAACTGAGCGGGTCGTCATTGATCGCAATCGCATGACAGGGGGTGGCGTCACAGCAGGCATCGACTTTGGTCTGGTGGTCGCGTCAAAACTATGCGGAGAGGAAGCGGCCAAAATTGCTCAACTCATGATGGAGTATGATCCGGCCCCTCCCTTCGACGCGGGTTCTCCAAAGAAAGCAGGTGCGGAGCTGGTCAAGAAAGCGATGGCACAAGCGGCTGACTTTCTCAATCCACCCGCCAAGCTGGGAGTTTGAAATGACTGGTCGATGAGTCCTACCATGAGGCGCTAGTACTTTTATTCTTGGCGGTCAAAGATATCTAGCAAAAATAGAGTGCCGAACGTAGAGATCACTAGGGGAGCCAGCACAATCGATAGTCGCGGATCTGAAAACAGTCGGTAGAGGATTTCCATCTCTTTTTCTCCCTGCAGAACTGCTGCAGCTACTGGGATACCTGGTAAAACAGGCTCGTCACTTTGCCTAAAAGCTTCTGAACAGGAATATCTCCAAAGGAGCGGCTGTCGGTGCTAGCGTCGGGGTTATCGCCCAGCAACGTGCAGAAGTAACGAGGTGCAATCTCCTGCGCCCCTATTGCCTTCGGATAAACTTCGCCCACGGTTACGGCAACGACGCGCTTCACAATCTGCAACCCAGGCCGACCCGGATGCTCCGCGACCACGATATCACCCACCGTCGGCAGACTCGATCGATAAGCTTGTCCATCCACCAGCACTTCATCTCTTGGAAAGAGCGTCGGTATCATTGAAAGACCCACCACCCGGAGGCGAAATCGACGCCGGAATAGCCAAAGCCCAAACTCAAAGAGATTGGGCTTCAGTACTTGAGGCAAAGGACGATTTAGCTGGCCTTGACCCATTGAACATCTCGGTCCTTGGTGGCCCAGAAAATGCCGTGGATTTGCTCAACTGCCGCCATTAGTTCGTTGGCGTGCTCAACACTAACTTCTACCTTGCAGGCAGAGCAGCATTTCGCAGCCTTCCAGAAAATGTCGTGCAGATTGGGATACTTCTCGAGGTGGACTGGCTTGAAATAGTCTGTCCACAGAATCAACAAGTCCTCTTTGGTTTTTTGAGCTTGTTCTTCCTTGATGGCGATATAGCGAGAGAGCGTATTGTTATAGGCCACCATTGATGCAGCATCTTGTCCAGCGGGCTGCAGGTCTACAATTTTCTTGGTCATCGAAAGTACAGCTTCAGCCGTAATACGAGCTGCTGCCGGATCGTAGACACCACAGGGGCCATCACAGTGAGCATGAACCGCTTGCGCTGGGAAGCAAGCTTGAATTTTGGCTGTAATTGCGTTGAGCATAACGTGTTGTTCCTCAGAATGGATCAGTTTGGGGTATACCCGCATGGTATCTGTCTTTCGCAATCATGGGACAAATTGGACCCGCGATCAACAATCTTAAGAATCCGTTTGAACTCTTTTGCAGCTTCTCTTGCGTCCTACTGTGCAAACCATGCCACTAGC
>JBAUJD010000249.1:0-2662 GCA_049683515.1 Thermosynechococcaceae cyanobacterium
CTTCAGTCTTTAGGCCAGTCTATGGGGTCGTTGCGATCGCATTTTTTGCACCTAAGCTGATATACCAGCATGGCTGTTCTCCCCGTTTCGGTCAGCACCCAAGGCCGCGTGACCACAGGTGGATCGTGGCGAACGTGCTGAAAATGCCCACAGGCTAATTCGGCAACCCAGTGATCTTCAATGTCTTTGTGGTAGCCAATGATAGGTTGATCCATCCTGCATTAGCCTATCGAGAGAACTGCGGTATGCGTCTAGAATAGTAAAGTAAGTGCAATCAGAGTTGCCATGACTGCCATTACCCTCAATTTTGAACCATTGATTCAACTCACCCATGAGCAGTTTTACGAGCTGTGCATGGCAAATAAAGATGTGCCAATGGAGCGCAGCCCCGCAGGAGAGTTGATTATTATGCCCCCAGTCGGTGGTGAGAGTGGAGAACGAGAGGCAGACTATATTACCGATCTCAATAATTGGAATCGACAAGATCGGCTTGGTAAGGTTTTCAGCTCTTCCACTGTCTTTAAGCTGCCGGAGGGAGGCGATCGCTCCCCGGATGCCGCCTGGGTCGCATTAGAGCGCTGGAATGCGCTCGCGCCCGAACAACGTAGGAAGTTTCCGCCCCTGTGTCCTGACTTTATAATTGAGCTGCGATCCGAGAGCGATCGATTGAAGCCGCTGCAGGCAAAGATGCAGGAGTATCTTGCCAGTGGCTTAAGGCTCGGATGGCTGATTAACCCGCAGGATAAAACTGTTGAAATCTATCGTTCGGGGCAAAAGATTGAGGTGCGGCAGATGCCTACAACCTTAGAAGGGGAGAATGTGCTGTCTGGATTTACGTTAGCAGTTAGTTGAGGTTAAGTTCTCTCGCACCCATTGGCGAAACTGTCGAATCAGTGCATTCTCTTTCAGGGTTTTCTTCATCGCAAGAAACCGTTCAACATCTGCTGGCGATAGTCCCATAAAGGTCTTGCTGCTAGCACAGGGCTGGTACTGCTGATTTTGAAGGTCGTAGATGATCAGCGATAGACCATCATACCGCCACACTTCGGGCACGCCGAGATCAGCATAGATTGCCAATCGATCCAGAGAACTACTGGTGATATCTACTTCAATCGCTAAGTCTGGCGGTGGATCCTGTTGCAGATCAATCTGCTCCTTATTCCATACTGCAGATTCATTTTTAATGTAGTAGCACTGGTCTGGTTCGAGTCCGCGACGGAGATCTTTGCGATCGCACGTCCTTGAACCCAAGCTCCGAATTTCAAGATCTAGCTCTTCGGTCAGTGCCTCAACCAAACGACCCAGCAGTTTTTTATAACTCTCATGAGGGTCTGAATACCTACGAATTTCAAGCTGGCCGCAGTCATAGGTCAATCGGAGCGAGGGTTGGTGTTCAAGATCATGCACCAGGCTCTGATAGTTAGGCCATGAAACACCACTGAGAACCAACCGTTCAGGACTTCGATCAGGACTTTGAACCAAAGTTGCAGTCATGGGCTTCAGTGTGAAATGAACAGTCTGCTCCTCAATCATAACGCCGCCTGTATCGAAGCCTCTCCTCACCACCTCTGTTCTCCAGTGGGTTCGGTAATCTCCTTTCAAAGTAGAGGACGAAAATTTTATAATAGTAACGCGCTAAGCATTACGCTCCTCATCCTTCCTTTTATGGGTCTGCCATGACACTTGATCCTCAAATCATGACCACTGTCGAACAGCTCAACTACCGAGTCACAGTGGGGGATGTAGCGGCACGAGCCGGTTTAGATATCGATACCACCCAGCGCGGCTTGCTGGCCTTGGCCTCAGATGTGTCAGGCAACCTTCAGGTTTCAGAATCGGGCGAAATTGCCTACGTGTTTCCTGAAAATTTTCGATCTGTTTTGCGCGATAAGTATTTGCGCCTCCGGCTGCAGGCCATTTGGGCCTCCGTGTGGGCCGTGCTGTTTTACCTGATTCGGATCTCCTTTGGCATCTTTTTGCTGCTGTCGATTGTGCTGATTGTCGTTGCGATCTTAGTGATCATCATTGCGGCTCAAAGCAGCCAGCAAGACGGCGATCGCCGTCGTTCGAACTTTGGCGGTGGCTCTATGTTCATGCCTCGATTTTGGTTTGGCCCCGACATCTTCTGGTTCTTTAGTCCGACCTCGCACCGGCGCTCTCAACGTCTTCGCAGCGGTGAAGAACTAAACTTTTTTGAGGCTATTTTTTCGTTTCTGTTTGGTGACGGTGACCCCAACGCCAATCTTGACGACCGTCGCTGGCAAGAAATCGGTACCGTGATCCAAAATAATCGCGGTGCGGTGGTGGCAGAGCAGATTGCCCCCTACTTAGATTTCGCTGAAAAACCGAAAGATGATGAATACTACATGGTGCCGGTCCTCTCTCGCTTTGATGGACAGCCCGAAGTGAGTCCCACCGGCGATATTATCTATCGATTTCCTGAGCTACAGTCCACTGCCAATCAGTTGGAGCAGAAGTCCGTGGCGTCCTTTTTGAAAGAGTTTCGGTGGCCCTTCAGTCAAGCTAGCGATAGCCAAAGAGCCTGGGCGATTGGACTAGGCACCTTTAACTTTGTGGGGGCTGTCTTACTGTGGACTATGCTCAGAGACGGGAGTGTCGCCCTACAGCTCGGCGGTGTAGTGGCGCTGGCACAGTCGTTGAT
>JBAUJD010000250.1:0-3918 GCA_049683515.1 Thermosynechococcaceae cyanobacterium
GCCCCGCCTCTGCTGTAGACGCATTGAACAGGATCTGAAGATCGGGGGTAGACAGTCCGGCATTGGCTGCGATCGCCGTCAAAATCTCCTGGCGACCATCAGCTAAATGGTGGTGGGTGTGAAAGATTCCCCCCGCAAGCTTGATGAGCTTGCCGTGATATCCCAGCAGCAGAATGGACTTTAATCCCTGTTCGCCTGCCGCCACCAACATCGGCCCCAGCCAGTTAGCCGTTTTAATCAAACAATGCTCAGGGATACCCATACTGCGGGCAATATCAAGGCCATTTTCACCCAGGCAGAAAACAAGGCTATCGGTTTTTTCGGCTTTTTGCTGGAGTTGGGTTTGAAAGACTTCAAGCTGACCGGGTGCGGTCAACGGCTGAGAGATACCCGAAGTCCCCAGCAGTGAAAGACCGTCTACCACGCCAAAGGCTGCGTTGGACGTGCGCTCAGCTAAGGCTCGTCCTTCGGGCAAGATGATGGTGACTTGGATGCGATCGCCCCCCCTTAACTCCCGCTCTAAATTTGTCTTGAAAAGCCGCTGAGCGTAGGCATAGAAAGCCGCCTGACCCTCTCGATTTTGATCAATGCCAATCCCCTCACCTCCCTTGAGAATAACGGCCTCCGTTTGCGTAGCATCTGCCCACTCCACCACCGCCCAAATGGGAGTATTGCGCGTTAGGTCTAGGTTATCCCCTGGATCACTGCGGGTAATTGCCAACGCCATTCCAGGCCGAATACTAGAAACCTGTTCAATGGGGATATCGACCGGCTCAGGCGGGTTGATTAAATCAAGGGTGACCACCGGATAGGGCTGGGGATCGTAGAGATAGCGAAGAGATGCGATCGCAGCGGCACAGGCAAAAACCGGCAACGTATATCCAGAGCGGGGATCAGGCATAGCTTGAAACGTTTCAAAGTTGCGGTAGCTGAGGCAAGGGGCAGGAATGTTTTATTCTGATAAAGTTGGGGTTACATGGACCATCCGTGTAAAGACGCATTGGTACCCAACATTTCCTGAAGCTAGTTTAAATGAGACCTCCAAGTATATGAAGCGCCTGTTTTCAAACCTATTAAGCCTAGTCCTCGTTGCCATCATCTTTTGCGTGGGTTATGCACCTTCTGCGGGTGCCTTTGGCATCCCGGCTCCCGTACAAACATTGACCGGCAACTACAACCAAGATACGTTGACGGTTGTTGATAGTCTTCGAACAGCAGTTGATTTACCCGATGATGATGCCAGTAAATCAGAGGCTCAAGCCCAAGCCAAAGAGCAAATCAACGAGTTTATCTCTCGATACCGACGCGATAACAAGACCGCCGGTCTCGCCTCATTCATGACCATGACCACGGCTCTAAACGCCCTTGCCGGTCATTACACAGCCTATCCTAGTCGTCCCTTACCCGAAAAGCTCAAGACTCGTCTTGACCAAGAGTTCAAGCAAGTTGAAATGGCCCTCAAGCGCGAGTCTTCCTCGTAGGCTGTCGTCGTTTTTCTTTAGGCACCCCTTATGCTTTGAGTAAATGTCAGTGGTGCCTCAGCATTCTTGAGAGGCTGTGCTAGGGTCATAGCATCAATCAGTTTTACCGCAAGGAGAAAGGCTGCATGTTCGGCTTGGGATGGTTAGAAGTCGGTCTGATTGGGCTTGCTGCCCTAGTATTATTTGGTCCCAAGCGCTTACCAGAGCTGGGGGCATCTCTAGGGAAGTCGCTACGCGGCTTCAAAGACGAACTCGACAATAAACCAGAAGATGACGAAGACCTCGACTAGAGAAGTCATTCTTCGTTTACTTTTGTTCTTTTATATATCTTTTAGAGGTGAATCCGCCCTCTTGTCTTCGTCAAAAGTAGACAATAATGCACGTAGCTGATGCTGCAAATAGAAGCTGAGTCATTCAGGTATTCAATCTGCGGCTTTAGTCTTTTGTGTGCGATCAGCGATTTGGAAGACCCAACGGAGATTTTTAGGATGAAATTAGCCTACTGGATGTATGCAGGGCCTGCCCACATCGGTACATTGCGCGTTGCCACCTCCTTTAAAAACGTGCACGGCATTATGCACGCACCCCTTGGGGATGATTACTTCAACGTGATGCGCTCCATGTTAGAGCGCGAACGCAACTTTACCCCCGTTACAACCAGCGTAGTCGATCGCCATGTCTTAGCCCGTGGCTCCCAAGAGAAGGTGGTTGATAACATCACCCGCAAAGATGCCGAAGAGCATCCGGACCTGATTGTGCTCACCCCCACCTGCACCTCCAGTATTCTTCAAGAAGATCTTGAAAACTTTGTCGAGCGGGCCTCTGAGACAACCCAAGGCGATGTCTTGCTGGCCGATGTGAATCACTACCGCGTCAATGAACTGCAGGCGGCTGACCGCACCCTTGAGCAGATCGTGCAGTTCTACATTGAGAAAGCCCGGAAGCATGGCGACCTGCTAGAGCAGAAAACTGAGCAGCCCTCGGTGAATATCATCGGCATGTCAACACTGGGCTTCCATAATCAGCATGACTGTACTGAGCTAAAGCGGTTGATGACCGACCTCGGCATTCAGGTCAATGAGGTCATTCCTGAAGGCGCGTCGGTTCATAACCTGAAGCGGTTGCCTCAAGCCTGGTTCAATCTGGTGCCTTACCGCGAACTCGGCCACATGTCAGCTCGGTATCTTGAGCAAGAATTCGGCACCCCCTACGTCGATATCACCCCCATGGGCGTAGTGGAAACAGCTCGGTGCATCCGCCGCATTCAACAGATCTTGAATGAGCAGGGTGCAGACGTTAACTACGAAGCCTTTATTGAAGAGCAGACGCTGCATGTGTCTCAAGCGGCTTGGTTCTCACGCTCGATTGACTGTCAGAACCTGACGGGCAAGAAGGCAGTGGTTTATGGCGATAACACCCACGCGGCTGCGATGACTAAAATCCTCGCTCGTGAAATGGGAATTCATGTCGTTTGGGCGGGTACCTACTGTAAGTACGATGAAGAATGGTTCCGTAATGAAGTCAGTGAGTACTGTGATGAAGTCATTGTGGACGAAGATCATGGTGCTATTGGTGATGCGATCGCACGGGTAGAGCCATCAGCGATCTTCGGCACTCAAATGGAGCGCCATGTGGGCAAGCGTCTGAATATTCCCTGTGGCGTGATTGCGGCCCCCATTCACATTCAAGACTTCCCGATTGGCTACAAACCTTTCTTAGGCTACGAAGGCACCAATCAGCTTGCCGACTTGGTTTACAACTCCTTTACCCTGGGCATGGAAGATCATCTGCTAGAGATCTTTGGTGGTCACGACACCAAGGAAGTGATTACCAAGGGTATTTCTGCTGATTCTGACCTGGCCTGGGCCAGCGATGGCTTGGTGGAGCTGAATCGAATTCCGGGTTTTGTCCGGGGCAAGGTCAAACGCAACACTGAGAAGTTCGCTCGGGAGCGTGGCTTTGTTGAAATTACTGCAGAGGTTTTGTATGCCGCCAAAGAGTCTGTGGGGGCATAGGTAAGCAGCCTAGTTTTATAACTTCGCGCAAGGAGCATCCCATTTGGGATGCTCCTTTTTTTAGAGCGTTGACTCAGAGAAGAATTAGAAGAACCAGCTACTGATCCACATAGGGAGTGGGAAAAAATCTCCAAACCAGCCTAAAACTCCGCAAAACAGTACCTCAAAGGTTGTTGCAAAATAGCGCGTACTTCGGCGGCAAGTTGCATCTACTTCGGGATCTTGTCCTCTTTTGGTGATGCGGAATTTGGAGTAGAGGATAGAAGGGTAAACGGGAGCACATCATCCGCTGAGAAAAGAAAAACGATAATGGGTGAGACGTCCAATAGAGCCACCTCGATGAAACCTGAGCAACGTGCCGCCCTCAAAGCCCATGTGCGTGAGATCGCCAAGATTTTGCATCAAGATGCCAAAGACAAAGG
>JBAUJD010000251.1:0-11137 GCA_049683515.1 Thermosynechococcaceae cyanobacterium
ATGCAGTGGCTCTTCACCTGAGATTTCGATACCAGCTTGGGCCGCAATTTTATCAACGCTGCTGCTTTCTGGCGTTGGCTCAATGTGACCTGCGCTAGCTCCACTGAGATCCTTCGCCTTTGCTTTGATGTCTTCGCTCATTTTATTTCTCCTTTTAGCGTTTGGGTGCAGACTGAGTTACATTTCCCCCCGTGAAGTTTCACTGGTCCATGTTCATTAATAGACCGTGGGGAGAATGAACCTCTTACTCTGAGATACTGAACATTTAATAGGCTGAACGGCTACGGCCCTTTGAAATCACCCACAGGGCATGAACGACACCTGGCAACCAGCCTAGTAACGTTAGCAAAATGTTCACCAGTAGCGTGACGCTGAGACCCACCTCTAGAAATATGCCTAGGGGAGGCAGGACGATCGCCAAGACAATCTTGAGTAGTTGCATCGTTTCTTGTGCTCCTGTGTTTGTAGACAGAACTCACTTCTATGATCGGATGGTCGCTGTAGTTTGCCCTCTATCTAGAGACAGGCTTTTATGCTCTTGAATCAGGCTAAAGCCACTACAATATCCCTCTCAGTGTAGAGGCATCAAAAGGGCCGTACCTTCAGAATCTTAGTCAGGGGTTCAAGCACGAACCTTTACCTTCTGTATCGCTATGACGAGGAAGAATTATGATTGGAATTCTGCTTACACTTCTAGCTACAGCCCTCAGCTTACTGGTGGTTGACATTATTTTCCCTGGCGTTGATCTTGCTAACTTTACTGCTGCGCTTGCAGGGGCAGGCGTATTGGGCGGCGTTAATGCTGTTATAAGACCTGTGCTTTCCTTGTTATCCCTTCCCATAACCATCTTGAGCCTAGGGGCATTTTCACTGGTTATAAATGGTCTTTGTTTCTGGCTCGCGGCCTTGCTGGTCCCCGGTTTCAAAGTGAGTGGAATTCTATCATTCATCGTGGGGCCAATTATTCTGTCCGTGGTAAGTACGTTTTTTAGCCAGTACTTGACCGAAAAATATCCGCAGTTGATGGGGGGTAATCTACCTCGTCTCAACACTGATGACTTGTCTAAGTAGGCCATCAATTTTCTATTTTCGTGGTTAAGACATGCTTGCCATTTTGACAGTAGATTGACTCGCTTCAGACAGCTCTATTATCTGAGGTAAAAATGTCACGCACGGCCTGTCTCATCTTTAACCCTGCTGCCGGTCAAGGTGACTCTAAGCAAGATCTACAGACCATTCGACATCTTTTAGATCCTCATTTGGACCTATCCGTCTACGCGACTTCTCAAGACGTAAGTACGGGTGACCTGACCCAATCTGCTCTCGATCAAGGTTTTAATCTTGTGATTGCGTCGGGTGGAGATGGCACGGTGTCAGCGGTTGCAGCAGCCCTGGTTCATACCACTATTCCCCTAGGAATTATAGGACGAGGTACTGCCAATGCATTCGCCAACGCTCTGGGCATCCCGACTGAACTGAAAGAAGCCTGCCGTGTGATTGCTGAAGGGGCAACTCAGACGGTTGATGCTGCACAGTGTAATGGACACACGATGGTATTGCTGGCCGGGATTGGGCTAGGCGCTGAAGTCATTCAACAGGCAGATCGAGACGCTAAGAATCGCTTTGGCATATTTGCATATATCTTGGCAGGGGTTGAGCAGCTTCAGAATTTAGAGCTGTTCTCTGCTGAGATAGACATTGATTGCGATCGCAAAATTGAAGTTTCTGCTGGAGCCATTACGGTGGCCAACGCGGCTCCAGCAACTTCAATTTTGGCCCAAGGCCCAGCAGGCGTCATCCCGAATGATAGGCGATTAGACCTTACCATTATTGCGCCAGAGAGCAAATTAGAAGCCATGATTGCATCCTATGGTTTGTTGAGTTCGGCGCTACGCGGTGAAGCTGCGACACAACAGGGTATTGGCTACCTTCAAGCTGAGCAAGTCAGAATTGTGACTGACCCTATCCAACGTGTGATGATTGATGGCGAATTGATTGGGACTACCCCTCTCGAAGTCCGATGCTTACCGAAAGCGCTAGTCGTTCTTACCCCTTGTCCGATGCCAGCGCATGCAGGGCAATCACAGGAAAGTCTCGAAAACCTGCCAGATCTGCAGGTTACTTCTGTTCTCAATATCAATTGAGCCATCTAATTGATGTAAAAATCTCTATCTTTTGGCTAGAGTAAAAACTCTTCTATAGATAGAGGAATAACCTTTCATGCCGTGACAAGTTAGTGTCACAGTAATTTCTCGTTAAAAATACATGGCACGTCGAACAGAACAAGAACATCTTCAATACGAACAGGGATATATTAAAGGACGCTCTCGCAGTGGTGATAACAGTACGCTGCTGAGCTTGTTGGTTGGTTTCTTAATCGCAGCCGTTTTAGGGAGTGGCGCTTGGTTTGCTTTAAATCAGGGCAACCAAGCGTCAGGTGATACAGAGATCATCAATGTACCAACGCCCCAAGCACCAGAAGCGCCAAAGGTACAAGAGATAGAAATCAATGTTCCCAAGCCCGATGTAGAGCTTCCAGATGTGGAGCTTCCTAAGCCTAGTGAAGGTTCGAGTAACTCAGAGAGTTCTAGCCCAGAGTAGAGCTGCCAAGATTTATGAGTTGTTTTGTCATTCAGTTCATTGGTGAATTATCATGTCTAATCCAAACGATCCACGTTATATCAACCCCCCAGAGGAACAAGCTCGCAGAGAGCTTGATCAGCGCTTGAAAGAGCGAGACGATGAAAATACTTCTCGTGGTGTGTTAATCGGTGTTTTGGCTGTAGTAGCGGTAGGTTTGGGTGCTTTAGTATGGGGCTTGCTTTCGCAACCAAAAGAGAATCCTGCGGTCGTTCCTATTCCAGTTCCTGAAGCGAAAGAGTCACCTTCTTCTTCACCAACCCCTCCCGAAATTAAAGTCAATATCACTCAGCCTGCACCGGATGTAAATACAGAGGTAACCGCTCCTCCAACCCAACCCGCTCCTCAGCTACCGCCTGAAGTGCAACAACCTGCACCTGAGCCTCAGCAGGCTCCCCCCTCTACTGCACCAAAGACCGAGACAGCACCTTCTTCAGTACCATCAGGTGAAGTGAATCAGCCGCCTCAGACCCCTGAGTAGTTTAGTTTACACATTAAAGAGTTAATGCTCCCCATAGCGATAAATGCGATAGGAAGCATTTGCCTTATATAAGTGCAAAATTTCTAAGATAAGTAAAACAGGCAGAAGCGGTTTGCAATATCTCTACCAACCGACAAACAGAGATTCTATCTGAAGACAGATTTACGATAGCCCCCACCAAGATAAATTCTTAATAAGATAACCGATATTAAAGGAGTCAGGATTTATGAGTTTGCAACTTGTCAATTTTGCTGCAGCCACGCCATTAGACATACCAGTTTTAGTTGGAATTATTGCATTGGGATTTGTCGCAGCCGTTACAATTGGCTCAATTGCCTGGTTTAATTCTCGCCGTCCTATGGGCTGGGAAGACAAAGAGCGCCCTGACTTTATTCCTAAAGTCAAGTAGAGATTTCATGCATTAAGCGATCTGGGTAAATATCATCTTGGGCTGAGTAACTTAAACTGTCTATCAAAAGACATCTGAATACAACGCATTATTCAAAGAGTTTCTCAGTCTACCTAAGCCAGTTTTAATTCACTTTTGTATTACATAGTAAGACGGAGTTTCACATCATGAGCGACCAAAAGATTGATAAAATGGATAGTGTCAGCTACGATCCTAACATTGTCCCAGCAGAGACTGCAGCTCGCATCAAGCGCGAAGGCAAAGACTTCAAGTCAACAGCTCCCGGTCAAACGGTAGATTCAGAGGGGCTTGCTAATATTCACGCTATCGAACCTGAACCCTACGTAGATGAGCCAGGCGACCAAAGAAATAAATAAGCTCAAGTTAAAAAGAGGAGCTTATCATTTTTTTAGCTGAATAATTCTGCTAAGCTATCTATTTTTTCTTTGGCAACAATTCCAAATCCAAAGAATAGATATAATCCTGTTTTGCCAGTGCCTTCAAGGGGACTGGCATTTTAGTCGAAATTCTTGAACGACCAGCACCATAAGGGTGACTTCGACGCCGCTCATTGCGTTCAGAACTATATCACTGAACCCGGCGGTAGATGGTGGCATGGTCCACTTCGAGACCTCACCCAAAAGCATTTCAGCAACATTCCGATCACTCAATTGATCGCGTAGAGACCCACGCACAACTCACAGAATAATACAGGCTGGGTAGTGACAACCATTAATTGACCTGTAACACAACTTGTCAGAAGTCCAGAAGTCCTTAAATCTTGGCCTCCTGTAACTCTAAATAGAGTTCACACTAAGAGAAGAAGTTGAGGATTTCGTGAGGAGCATCTAGCCTGAATGACCTTCACAAAGTCCTCAAGTGATCAGCCTACAGTCAAAGTAGAGACTCAATGTACTCTGCGAATCGCAGCGCTGCAGGTATGAGTTAACAAGCACAGTCCCAAAAGTCAGAGACCATTGATTGAGCAGGAGGATTTAATAATGGGGAAGCCAGTTTCGAGAATCGTAAAGGCAGTCTGGATTTATCTGAATCAGCCGCTATTTAGAGAGGGCACCGTCATGAACCCGATTAAGTTTTCGCTAATCTACAGGAAACAGCTATTAGAACGCTGTTTTGCAAAACAGTACCAAGCAGAACAACAACGGATTTTTTTAGAGCTTTGCTGGAGCCGCTCATGCAGAACACTGTGATGTTTACAATATTGAGAGAGGGGTTCTTCCGACAGGAAGATTAAGTGGAAGTTGTGAGACCTTCTGAATCCTAGAACCAAAGCATACTACAAGAAACTCCTGTGGCCCCATTGCTAAAATGGGCTTTGTAATATCGCTGAGACATCATGGAAGCCACGCTGAGTCCCACCAAATATCTGAAAAAACGTCAGGATCGATTACGAAGTCTGGTGGGTAAAGCCATTCGAGACTACAACATGATTGAAGAGGGCGATCGCATCATGGTCTGCCTCTCTGGCGGCAAAGACTCTTATACCATGCTAGACCTGCTCTTAGCCCTCCAGCGCAGCGCCCCTGTTGATTTTAAATTGCTAGCGGTCAATCTTGATCAAAAGCAGCCCAACTTCCCGGCCCATGTACTGCCCGAATATCTAGAACAATTGGGCGTGCCCTACCGCATTGTTGAAGAAGATACCTACAGCACTGTCAAGCGCATCATCCCTGCAGGAAAAACCATGTGCGGACTCTGCTCAAGGCTGCGGCGAGGCATTCTCTACCGCGTTGCCAGTGAAGAAGGGGCCACCAAAATTGCCTTGGGGCACCACCGCGAAGACATTATTGAGACGCTATTTTTGAACATGTTCCATGCAGGCAAGATAGAGGCCATGCCGCCTAAGCTGCTCACTGACGATGGTCGCCATGTGGTGATTCGGCCCCTCGCCTACTGCCCAGAGCCAGATATTCAGCACTACGCCGACTTGAAGCAGTTTCCAATTATTCCCTGCACGTTATGTGGCTCACAGGATACGCTGCAGCGAGTTCAGGTGAAGCAGATGCTTCAAAATTGGGAACAAGAGTATCCGGGGCGAACGGCGAGTTTATTCACCAGCCTTCAGAATGTGGAGCTTTCTCAGCTTGCAGACGGCAAGGTTTTTGATTTTGCAGCGATGTCCGTGAGCAATGCCTTCAACGACTCGTTCCAGGCAATCTAGACGGTTTGATGATTCTTGGCTCATGATTTTATTGATCCTATTTTGAAATCACAAAATTAATCAGCTTGCCCGGAACCACAATCACCTTCTGGATGGTTTCTCCCTCTAGATAGCGCTGGCCGACTTCAGAGTCACGGGCAAACTGCTCTAACTCGTCTTTGCTAGAGCTAGCCGGAACTTCAATGGTGCCTCGGGTTTTACCCATAATCTGAATTACAAGGGTGATCTCATCGGCCACCAACGCATCTGTATCGACTTGAGGCCAGGGTTGAAACAGAATTGAATCTGAGTGCCCCAGCCTTTGCCATAGTTCTTCAGCAATGTGGGGCGCAAAGGGGGCTAACAGCAACAGCAAGGTTTCTATTCCCTCTGTATAAACAGAAGAGGTTTGATCGCTCGTATCACCGAGGGCATTACTGAGCTTCATCAGTTCTGAAACCGCAGTGTTGAACTGATAATCACCGTTTAGATCTTCGCTGGTTTCTTTGATCGCAACATGAATCGCACGTCGCAGATCTTTTTCAGATTTGGATAGCTTGGCAATATCTATTGCCTGCTTGCTGGGGGTCTGTTCAACCGATTCACTCACTAACCGCCACACCCGGTTCAAAAATCTAAATTGACCTTCTACATCAGCGCCTTCCCATTCGAGATCTTTTTCAGGCGGGGCTTTAAACAAGGTAAATAAACGAGCGGTATCCGCGCCGTATTTATTGGTGACTTCTTCTGGGGGGACACCGTTGTACTTCGATTTGGACATCTTTTCATAGAAGACCTCCAAGGTTTCCCCCGTTTCTGGATCTTTGGGATCGCCCAGATCAGCAATCTCGCTAGGGGCGACATACTTCTCCGTTTTAGGGTTTTTATACGCCGATGCCTGCACCATGCCTTGGGTTAACAGCCTTTGGAAGGGTTCATCGAAGTTGATGAGCTTGCGATCTCGTAATACCTTCGTAAAGAACCGCGAATACAGCAGGTGTAAAATAGCGTGCTCAATACCGCCAACATATTGATCCACCGGCATCCAGTCATTGACTTTCGCAGGGTCAAAGATCTGTTGATCATTTTTGGCATCGGTGTAGCGCAGAAAGTACCAAGATGAATCAATGAAGGTATCCATCGTGTCGGTTTCCCGCTTCGCAGGTTTGCCACAGCTTGGGCAGGGCACCTTCACCCAGCTTTCGAGCTTGGCTAAGGGCGATCCACCTTGAGCGGAGAAGGTAACATCTTCAGGTAATTCCACCGGCAGGTCTGCTTCTGGCACCGGCACCGCGCCACAGGCATCACAATGAATCACGGGGATCGGAACGCCCCAATAGCGCTGGCGAGAAATCAGCCAGTCTCTGAGACGATACTGCACACGAGCTTTCCCGGCCCCCTCTTTTTCGGCTTTCGCAATAATTTTCTCTTTACCTTGTATCGAAGGAGTCCCATCAAAGGCGTCGGAATTCACCATCACGCCGGGGTCCGTATAGGCTTCCGTCAGCGCTGCCTCGCCATCCCCACCTTCTGGGATAATGACCGTCTTGATGGGTAAATCATTGTGCTGGGCAAAGACAAAATCGCGAGTATCGTGGGCAGGGACGCCCATAACGGCTCCCGTACCGTATTCATAAAGAACGTAATCCGCAATCAAAATCGGGATTTCTTCGCCGGTAAAGGGATTAATGGCCTTACCGCCTGTAGAGATGCCGCGCTTGGGTTTATCTTCGGCGGTGCGCTCTAGTTCGCTTTCGTTAGCGACTTCTGCGACGAAGGTTTCGATGGCGGATTTGCGATCGCCCGTCGTCACCAGAGGCGTCAAGGGATGCTCAGGGGCCAGGACCACATAGGTCACGCCATACACGGTATCGGGTCGCGTCGTAAACACGCCAATCTTGTCCTCCATGCCAACAATGGGGAATTCTAGATAAGCACCTACTGATTTGCCAATCCAGTTGGCCTGCATGGTTTTGACGCGATCGGGCCAGCCGGTCAGTTTATCTAAATCAGCCAATAGTTCTTCTGCATAGTCCGTAATCTTGAGGAACCACTGGCGCAACAGCTTTCGCTCTACCTTGGCCCCTGAGCGCCAAGATCGCCCTTCATTATCGACTTGTTCATTCGCCAGAACCGTTTGATCGACTGGATCCCAATTAACGGCAGCTTCTTTTTGATAGGCGAGACCCATCTCAAGGAACTGTAGAAAAATCCACTGGGTCCAGCGGTAATAGTCAGGGGAACAAGTAGCCACTTCACGGCTCCAGTCAATCGATAGCCCCAAGGGTCTGAGTTGCTCTTTCATTTGAGCAATATTTTTGTAGGTCCATTCGGCAGGATGGACTTTACGTGCGATCGCAGCATTTTCAGCAGGCAATCCAAAGGCATCCCAACCCATCGGCTGCAGGACTCGATACCCCTGCATTCGCTTGAGGCGAGCGATCACATCGGTGATCACATAGTTGCGAGTGTGACCGACATGCAGACTCCCAGACGGGTAAGGGAACATGGACAGAGCATAAAACTTAGGCTTGCTGGGGTCTTCGGGCGTGGTATCGAGATTTTGCTCGGCCCAAGTCTTCTGCCACTTGGCTTCAATCTCGACGGGGGTGTAACGGGACTCCACAGCAATGCTCCTGATGGACGGGTTAGTCTCACCATTCTAGAGAATTTCCGGCATTGATCTTAAGTGAGTCTTCTGCCTTTTCTCAAAGAGTTCAAGACCTGGTTGACTGACAAAAATTGTAAGCGATGTCATCTAACGCTTTGTCAGCCGTGAGACACAGCGATTGACAAAATGAGTTGGGAGCCAGCATTCTAAGATTGGAAACCACTCTCATTGTTTTTTATCATGGCGCTGGCAACCCTCTATGTCACGGCCCAGGGGGTAGAGGGGGTGGAGACGAAAAAGCGCAGATGGGTGGACCCCCACTGGTTTCGAGGTAATAGCTATTTCCGTATCGGATGGCAATGGGTCAAGACGGCGCTGCAACAGGGATGGAAACTCATTGGTGAGGTCTGCTTTAGGGGCAATGATGATCCTGAGCCGGTGATCGCGTCTCGAAAGCAAGCACAGCAAACAAGGGTGAGGCTACAATTCACGGTACAGATCTATTGCTATAGGCCCGACTAATGTTTTGTCAGTCAGCCAGGGTAAAAGCAGTGAGGATACCTCTGTCAATTTGCTCAAAGATAGGGCAAACAGCTTCCAAGTAGCTCGGATTGCGCTCAACATAATAGATAACAGGGGCTGTATCGAGGAAAATACGCGTCAGCTTTTGTTCAATCAGTTCTGAGACAAAGCTCATGAGCGGTATATCTGCTCTCGATGAACATCGCTTTCACGCCGACTTCTAGAAACCCAATCTTGAGCGTCTTCATCACCAAGAGGATAGGAAGCAATGCCAGAAATATCACCCCAAGCAGGGCGAGGTTGATTAGCGTCTTCGTGCTGGTGACGAATGTTATTGAGCAAACTCGTCACTAATTGCAGTTGCTCCGCAACAGAGAGACATTCAGCATTCGTGAGCAGTTCATCTATGCCCATCGTTATAATCTCGGTAAATAAATACGTGCATAGTATCCATACAATAACCTATCGCTTTGGGAGCCGAAGAAGAGATGTTAGACGCACACAGGTACAGTAAGAATAGCTTCATTGCCTGTTGTGCCCCTCTTGTTCTATGATGCTTCCGCCTACTTTGGCTGCGATACAAATGGGTCGAAACATTGAAGACCAATGGATTTGGCAGAACTTGGATCTTGAACTACAGCCAGGTGAGCGTCTCGCCATCGTTGGTCCCTCTGGAGTCGGCAAAAGTCTTCTTCTACGGGCCATTGCTGGACTGGACCCGATTCAATCTGGTCAACTGATCTTTGAGGGGCAATCTGTCTCAGCGCTCTCAATGCCTCGGTATCGTGCTCAGGTCATCTATCTTCATCAGCGGCCTGCACTTTTGGAGGGAACGGTAGAGTTCAACCTCCGACAGGTCTATCGATTGACGCTGCATCGCAAGAAGACTTATAGGGGTGAGCAAATTCTGCAATATCTGGCCCCTCTCAATCGAGATGGTGATTTTCTACAGCGCTCGGTGGAAAATTTATCGGGGGGTGAAGCGCAAATTGTAGCCTGTCTTCGGGCACTGCAGCTCTTGCCCCAGGTCTTGCTTTTAGATGAACCGACTGCCTCAATGGATGAGACCACGGCTCAACAAATTGAAGCTTTAATTACGCAGTGGCAGCAGGCTGATTCCTCACGTTCCTGCATTTGGACGAGCCACAATATGAGCCAGATTGGGCGCGTCACCGATCGCCAGTTCATTCTCAACCAAGAACCGTAATGGATCAAAACTACATTCCCATTAGCAATGGACAACTGCTTCTCGCCTCGTCGCTCATTTTGATCAATATGGGCCTCTCTTTTGCGCTGCAGTTGGGCCTAGAAAAAAGCCTGGGGATAGCCACGGTGCGGTTAGTGGTGCAGCTCTTGCTGGTGGGCTACATCTTGGACTGGGTGTTTGCTTTAAACAATCCCTGGCTGGTGTTGCTGGTGGCGTTGATGATGAGTGCGATCGCAGGCAATGCCTCTGTCAACCGCACCCGTCGTCGATTCCCTTCAATCTACTGGCACAGTGTGCTCTCTATTTTAGCCTCTAGCGCTTTAGTAACGGGCCTACTGGTACAGGGCGTGATTCGGATCGATCCTTGGTATGACCCGCAGTATGTCATTCCGTTGTTAGGAATGGTGCTGGGCAATACGCTGACGGGAACTTCCTTGGCCTTGGATCGGTTTATGGAAGATTTGGTGCGAATGCGATCGCAAATCGAATCTCTCTTAGCACTGGGTGCAACCCGCTGGGAAGCCGCAGGACCAACCATCAGAGAAGCCATTCGTACGGGCATGATTCCCACGATTAACTCGATGATGGTGGTGGGGTTAGTGAGTTTACCAGGGATGATGACGGGCCAGATTTTAGGGGGCGTCAACCCCACCGATGCGGTGCGCTACCAGATCGTGATCTTTTTCACCATTGCGGCGGGGACTGCGCTAGCCTGCATGGGTATTGTGATGCTGGCGTTTCGAGTGTTGTTTAGCGCTGACCATCAGTTGAGGCTGGATCGATTGAAGAGATGCGATCTCTAAAACAATATCTCGCTGACCGATCTCTCTCGGTTAGCGGATGTGACTATTCTAATAAGGCTTGGTGTCTAAACAGCAGTGCGTTGCTGAACAAGCCCTTGCACGAGACTAATCAGAGTCTCCTGTCCAGATTTTATATCGGAGACGTCTTGCTTGAGGTCAGCAACATCGCCTTCTAAATTAGTGACTTTCTGGTCAAGACTAGTGAATTTCTGGTCAAGCCCAGTGAATTTCTGATCGAGGTTCGTTACTTTCTGGTCAAGTCCATCCAGTCGTGTGTTGATCTTGTTCAAATCTGGCTTAACC
>JBAUJD010000252.1:0-6781 GCA_049683515.1 Thermosynechococcaceae cyanobacterium
CTTGGCCCTGAGTAGGATACTCGCCCTGCAGCGCCTGAAACTGAACCTTCGTTTCAACATCATCGGCAGGCCCAGAGAGCGTAATCGGTCCCTGCACTGGCCCAATGGCAAACCCCGGATCGGCCCGATAGAACTTTGCCACCGCATTGCCAGGAATCGTTTGAGCTACAAGCGTCCCTTGAATCTGTCCTCCCGGCTTTAGATTGTATTGAACAGACCCCGTGACGCGGCCCCCAGGGGTGGGCGTCCCTAAAATATTGTCTACCGTGAGAATCGGAGCCTGCAGATTAAAGCGCGCCGTCAATCGGTTGAAGGGCACTTTATCTAGGGTCGTGGTCCCAGGAGTCACAATATCGCCATTGAGCACCGCCGCCTTGAGTGGCCCCGTCACTCGAATATTCCGAGCTTGAATTTGCCCTTGCACCGGAAAAGGAAGCTTGGTCACCCCCAGTTCACCCAGGGCGAAGTTGGTTTCCATAACAGCCGTTTGGGCCGTGAGATTAAAACCACGATCAGGATCAATAACACCGCCGCCCTGAATCGGAATCTGGCCGTAAAGGGCGGTGATATTTTCAAAAACCGTTGTTAATCCTCTAAACCGAAGTCGACCATTGAATTGACGGAAGGGCTGGGGCACCCCCTCCACCTGTCCCGTGACTGCTTTGAGCTGAGCATTCCCCAGCAAGCTAGGCTCAGCACCGCGACGCAGCTTCTCCAGCAGATTCGTATTGGCTGTGCCTGTACTGAAACGGATGGGGAATTTATAGGCCCGATCGAAGATCTTGGCATTGAGATTACGAGCCTGTATAAACAGATTCATCTGCGGAAAGATCAGAGCCTTTTTATTCAAGGCCAAGAGGGTCGATCCTTTGGCCCGCAGGCGACCCCCGGCAATATTGCCTCGCAAGTCAAACTGAGCCTCTTGCTGGGGGGTATCAATAAACTTTAGGGTGCCATTGACGCGCTGCCAGTGCTGGCGCTGCTGTCGGTTATTCCCCAAAATGAGCTTTTCAGGCACCCAGACGTTGGCGTTGCTGGCCTGCACCTCCCCCGTAATTTTGGGTAGAATTTTGGGCTGAATTTGAACCTTAAGATCGGCCTGGAGGCGACTGGCCTGAACGCGAATGTTGTCAGCAAAGCGAGTATCCGCTTCATCAATACGGCCTTTATAGGTCAAGGCCACGGGTTCCTTGGGCCGGTAGCGCAGCGTCAGATCGCCGCTCACGCGCCCTGACTGCACCACCACGGGCGCATTCGGCACTAGCTCTAGCAGCGGCGCAACGTCTAAGTCTTTGGTGGTCGCCCGAAGTTGTAAGTCTTGATCCGAGGTTTGCCAATCGGCCTTCAGGGCCAGTTGCCCCTCTGAATCTAGGGTGCCGCTCGCATTGGCGCGGAGGCGGTTATCTTGCAGCGCTAGGGTGCCATTGAGTTCTTCAAGCTGTCGAGCCGATTTGCGCCAAGGCTGAATCGTAACCCGGCCCTGCTGCAACCGTACGGTTTTGATCTCTGTTTTGAGCAAGCTCTTGCCGCCGGATGACTTAAATTGGGTGGTGAGCCACTGACCCGCTTGATTTTGATCCAGATAAGCACGGGGCCGCACCACAGTCAGATCAAGGGCAAGGGTCCGGGTCCAGAGGATCTGCCAAAGGTTGAAGTTGGCTTTGACCGCATCAATTTCAACGGTGTCTTGATCGGTAAAGGTCTGACCGTTGAGCATTTGCTGATGGGGCGGCACACGAGAGGGACCAATCTCTATACCGCTCAGGGAATAGCCGGTCACCTCGCCAAGCTGAACAGGACGGTTGAGCGATTTGCTGAGATCTTTTGCGATCGCAGGGGCTAACTCTTCCTTGACATAGCGATCTCCCCACCAAAACCCTGTTCCTAACCCACCCAGAAGCAGTAAGCCGAGGAAAGATCTCAGCTTCTTTTGAGGACGCCTTTGGGGAGATAAAGATGGCGAAGAACCATCTTCAGAAACAGGGTTGGACATGATCAAGCTCGCAGAGCTAGCGAGTGTAGCGATTGTCTATGGTAGACGGTCAGTGCCCCAATTCGATGTCGTCAGAGGCAATTGTCTGGTAAAACTCTACAGGAGTAACCTGCGCTTGCTATCATGGCACAGACAAAATGGTGCGTACATGAGGCTAATGGCCTATTTTTGGGTGGGTCCAAATGCTCGCGATTAACCTTTAGCTAGACGAGATCATGGAAGTATTTGTTCTGCTGTTTAATGTCGGAACTGATAATGAGGGGATTCATACCTTAAAAGTGAATCCACCGAACGGGGAGGATATTGTGCTGGCCTTTGAAGAAGAAGACGATGCCACCAGCTTCGCCGTTTTATTAGAAGCACAGGACTTCTTAGAGCCCACCGTGGAGACGATTACAGAAGAAGAACTGAAGAGCATCTGCGAACAGTCAGGCTTAGGGTATGAGTTTGTGCCTAGGGGTAAGCTAAAAATGCCGCCAGAGCAAAATATGGAAGAGACACTATGGCAGGTGGATGGACAATCTAATCCAGTGGCGTCAAACGCACCGGCACAGGATAATCTGGATGATATTCGGCGACAGCTAGAGCGCCTTATGGAGTGACCAACCGTTTCGCTGATGGAGTTTCATGGTTGGCTACCTACTAATTTTAGCCATTATCATTTTGGGGGGCGTGATTGCGACGCTGGGGGACCGCATTGGCTCCCGTGTGGGCAAAGCAAGGCTAAGCTTATTTAATCTCCGACCGAAAAAGACAGCGGTGCTGATTACCATTTTGACCGGCAGCATCACCTCAGCCACGACGATGGGAATTTTGCTGGCGACCAATAGCCAACTGCGCGATGCGATTTTTCGAATTGGTGCCATTCAGCGGCAGCTCCGCTCGGTAAAAGTAGAACGAGAGCAGGTACTCAAAGAGAAAAATCAAAGCGAAGATGAACTTGCGATCGCGCGGGCTGAGATGACCGAGTCGATCCGGCGACTCCGCAGCGTTAACCGCTCACTGCGGGTTTCCGTTGACCGCCAGCAAAGAAGTGACGCGAAGCTGCGTCAGTTTCAAGGCCGGTTTCGGCAGGCTCAAAATAACCTCAAGCAATCAGCGATACAGGCACAGGGGTTGCGATCTAAAATTGTGCGCCTTGTCTCTGAAGAACGCCAGATTCAACAAGAACGACGGCAGATTCTTGACCAGCGCAATCAAACACAGGGACGCCTCCAGCAGGTTGAGGTTCAACGTCGTCAGCTTGTAGGAGCCATTGCTACCGCTCAAGCGCAACTTCGAGCCGCCGAAGCACAGCAGCGTCAGTTTGAAGCCGCTGTGACCGCCGCTCGTTCAGATCTCGAAGCGGCGAACACCCAACGGGGCGAACTTTTAAAGCAGCGATCTCAGCTCGAAAAAGAGGTGATTGCCCTAGAGAGTAGTCGGCAGAGACTTGAAAAAAATCTAGAAGCACTGTTAAGCGGGCTACGGCGCGGCAACATTGCCATTCGGGCCGGGCAGGTACTTGTCTCCGGCGTTGTCTCAGACATCAGCACCCGCGCCGATGCCCTCCAGGTTTTAAATTCTTTTCTGCTGCAGGCTCGCACCAACGCCGTTCAGCTCACCAAGCCCCCCAACCTCTCGCCGGACGATCAGGTGGTACAAATGACCCGCGAGTCTGCCGAACAAGTCGTCAATCAAATCAGCGACGGCCAACCCTACCTCATTCGGATTCTGGCAGCAGCCAATTATCTTGAGGGTGAACCCCTCGTCCTGATCGCCCCTCAGATTGCACCGAACCGAGCTGCGATAGATCCAGGGCAAGCCATTGCGACTCTCTCTTTAAGGCCATCAGAACTGACTGAAGAGCAACTTTTAAATCGCCTCAACACGCTGTTCGTAGACGCCAATCGGAACGCGATTCAGGCGGGCGTGCTGCCGGACCCTTTAACCGGTACGGTGGGGGCTTTCAGCCAATTTGAGCTGTTTCAGTTTGCCCTGAGCCTAAAAGCCCGCAATGACGCAACCCCCATTTCAGTGGTTGCTGTAGCACCGAACCGAGTCTTTACCGCGGGTCCCCTCGTCCTTCAGCTCGTCGCCAAGAAAGGAGAAGAAGTCATTCTCCGCAGTGGTGGGTCATCACGACCCTGATAGATCCTTAAATATTTGCTACCTTAAGTGTAGTCGCTATGAGTACGTATTGATGATTAAACTAGTGGGCATTAGCGGAAGTTTGCGATCGCAGTCTTATTCATTTACAGCTTTGAGTCTGGCTCTAGCGCGCGCAGAGGCATTGGGTGCCGACGTCGAAATGCTCGATCTGAGGGCTTTAAACTTACCGTTCTGCAACGGTGAAGATGACTATGGTGACTATCCCGATGTTGCCAAACTCAGGCAAGCTGTGAAGCAAGCGGATGGACTTATTTTGGCGACGCCCGAATATCACGGCGGCGTCAGCGGCGTCTTGAAAAACGCCCTAGACTTGCTCAGCTTTGAGCATTTATCGGGCAAGGTCACCGGAGCCATCAGTGTGTTAGGGGGGCAGGCCAACAGCAATGCCCTCAATCAACTGCGGCTGATTACAAGATGGGTCCATGCCATTATGGTGCCCGAACACATTGCCATTGGTCAGGCTTGGCAGGCGTTTGACAGCGACGGCAACCTTCAAGATGCGAAGCTAGCAGAGCGGCTTGATCAATTTGTCAGTAGCATCATCACGATGACTGAAAAATTAAGTCCAAATCCTGGTGATGCCTGAGTTATCTCGTCTTATAGATAGGCTAAATCTAAGAACTAACCAAAATTACGTAATTATACGGTTATATCTCTTTTAATTGCACTATATTATGGATTCATTGGGCTGTCATACCCCCCGCATAAGCCCAGCTAAGTCCCCGAAATGGCAACTTGTTCCGAAAGGGCAAGGCGCAAACCGGCAGACCTAAAAACCATCTTAGGGGTATGGATGCTGTTGGTTCCGAAGGGACTTTACTTAATATGGCAAAGGCCTCCGTTCTATGAGCGGGGGTCTTTGTTTTGCTCGGCCTCTCGCTCCCCAGGCAGTCTGCTTCAGACTAAGATATTCAGGCAGACTGCTCGATAATCGCCAGGAGACGGCATGACCCCCGCAGAATTTTCGCTACTACTTGTTTCTATTTTGTTCAGTGGTTCAGGCCAGTTTTTTCTGAAGTCAGGAGCCTTAAAGCTCGGCAAAGTGACCGGGACCAATATGGTCACTCATGTTTTAGGCATTGCAACAACCCCTGAACTCTTGATGGGTCTAGCCTGCTACGCTCTGGGTGCCGTAAGCTATATTATGCTGCTGACGCGAGTTGACCTCAGCGTCGCCGGTCCAGCCGCCTCGCTGATTTATATCTTCTCGGTTCTGCTGGGCACCTTCGTCTTTCACGAAGCCATTTCTATCAATCGCTTTATCGGATTAGGCTGTATTGTCTGCGGTGTCATTCTCATTGCTTGGCAGCGATAGAAACCCAACGCCAGCAAGTGCGATCGCTCTATGGAGCAATCCGACATCCAGGACTAAACTTTAACGGCTTCGCCCATAAATACATCTGTCCGACCTGTTCCAAAACCCGTAAACTGGCGCACAGCAGGTTCATGAAATGTCAGCACGATATCTTGCTTAGGCACACCTAACTGCAACTGATACCGTTCAACGGCAGCAACAATAAACTGCTTGAACAGGATCTACGCGCTTCTCCAGTCTAGCGTTTCAGCTTAGACAGCAGGGCCGGAAGCTTTCGCAATGTTGCCATCATCTTTAGCCATTGTTTAGTCGGCATCGCCGGATAGCCAGAGACCATTTCTTTGGCGGGAATATCTTTTGTGATGCCTGCTTGGGCTGTTGCGATCGCACCCCCTCCAATCTTCAAATAATCGGCCACGCCCACCTGTCCCCCCAGGACCACACCCGGCCCCAGCTCCACATGACCGGCAAGACCGACTTGGCCCACCAACACACAGCCGGGGCCAATCTGACAGCCGTGGGCCACCTGGACTAAGTTATCGATTTTAGTCCCCGCACCAATGCGCGTTTCCCCCACCGCAGGCCGGTCTATCGTCGTGTTACAGCCCACCTCGACACAATCTTCAAGCACCGTAACGCCAGACTGAGGCATCTTAACCCAGCCCTTTGCAGTGGGGACAAAGCCAAACCCCTCAGCGCCAATCACCGCCCCGCTGTGAATCACACAGTCTTGACCAATTTGAGTTCGCTCATGAATGGTGCAGTTGGCGTGAATAAGGGTGCGATCGCCAATATCAACCTCTGGATAAATCACACTATTGGCATGGATACAGACGCCATCGCCAATCTTGACGTCCGCATGAATGACCACGTGGGCACCCACACTGATCGCCTCACCCACAGCAACAGAAGGATGAATGACAGCGGTGTTATCAATCGCGGGTTCTGGCTGCCAGGGCTGATAGAAATGCGAGAGCGCCTGAGCAAAGCAGAGGCGGGGGTGATCTGCGCTTAGCCAAGCCATCTTCCGGTCGATGGCGATGGCCTGCAGCGTTGGGTTCGGCGGCAAAATTAGGGCACTTGCCTGGGTTTGATGAATGTGCTCAGAGAAGCGATCTCCCTCAATAAAGCTAATGCTGCCCGTCTGGGCCTGATCAATGGCAGCAATCCCCAATAGGTCTGGATTTAAGTTAGGACAGACCTCTAAGCTAGTGGCCGAGGGCGCAACACCCAAGCGCTGCACTAAATCACTAAACTGCATCCTGCTCAATGCTCTCCTGACGCTCTAGGGCTTCAGCATCGACTGCATCCATCGTTAATTG
>JBAUJD010000253.1:0-2179 GCA_049683515.1 Thermosynechococcaceae cyanobacterium
GTGGTGGCCTAAGCGCGTTGATTCAAGCTGGTTTTGAAACCTTGGTTGAAGCGGGCTATCAGCCTGAACTCGCTTATTTTGAATGTCTTCATGAGGTCAAGCTGATTGTTGACTTGGTCGTGGAAGGTGGTCTTGCCAAGATGCGCGACAGTATCTCTAACACGGCGGAGTATGGTGACTATACTCGCGGTCCTCGCATCATCAACGACGAGACCCGCGCTGAAATGCGGAAGGTTTTGAAAGAGATCCAGACCGGGCAGTTTGCTCGCGAATTTGTGCTTGAGAAGGTGTCAGGTAATGCAGGATTTAGCGCGATGCGCCGCCGAGAAGCAGAGCATCCCATTGAGGAGGTGGGTAAAGACCTGAGAGCGATGTTTAGCTGGATGCCCAAGGACTAGAAATAGTCTGGGAGAAAGTCATTGATGGCTGTCACTCGACTGCAGACTATTACCCGCGATTCAATCTTTACCCGCCTTGACTTCCGGGCCAAGCTCGTGATCGTGACGCTTTTGACTGCGATCTCATTTCTCTGGGAAAGTCCAATCTCAGGCGGGCTGCTCACGATATCAGTGATTGCCTCCAGCCTGCTCGTGGGCGTGAAGCCTAGCTATCTCACCACGCTGCTTAAGGTGATGATGCCGCTGTACTTGTTTTTGCTGGTGAGTATGGGGTTCTTCAACGTTGAGCAGGTGATGGCGCTTACGGACAAGAGAGAACTGACGCCGCTATTGACCCTACCGAAAACTTGGCTTTGGGTCGGCGGTGCCACCATGACAACTGAAGGAACACTCTATGGCTTAAATATTGTGTTCAAGACCCTGACGATGGTGTTGGTGATTCCGTTGGCGATGTTGACCACCGATATCAACAACATGATTGTGGCGTTGGTGAAGGTCAAAATCCCTTACAAGATTGTGTTTGTGTTCTCTTCAACGCTGCGGTTTTTTCCGTTGTTGTTTGAAGAGTTGCAGAGTATTGTCGAGGCCCAGCGGCTGCGTGGTCTGGCGGTGGAGCAGATGAACCCACTGCAAAAAATTCAAGTTTACGGTGGAGTGGCGGTGCCGCTGATTTTGGGGGCGATGATGAAGTCGCAAAAGCTGGAGGTGGTGCTGCAGTCAAAGGCCTTTTCGGGTAGCGCAGATCGCACCTACTTGCATGAGTCGGTGTTGAGCAAGACGGATTGGGCTGTAATTGGGGGGTGTGGAGGGATGTTTGCGATCGCACTTTTCCTTTACCTCTGGCTCGGCGTGGGCAAATTTGCATGGCTTCTCTACCCTTAGCGCACACTGATTTCAGAGAAACTTTACGAGAGATCCGTCGGAAAGACACTGAGTTCTAGATATCCTGTAGCTGGATCGAAGCTACGTGTGAAACGCACCGCCGGTAGCACCGCGATCACCAGCTCAAGAGTTGTATTGACTTGGCAACCGTCAACGAGATGCCCCCCTTTACAATCTCCGTGGGCATTGGCAACCGTCATGTGCAGGTGAATGCCGTCTTCGCTCACCGTGCCAGAGAGGGTCAAGATTTCGTGATTGCCAACTAATACTGTGGGCGTTTGCGCGTTGGCAAAGCGCAACTTAACCAGAGAGAGGCTACCCACGGCCCCCATGATCACACCCGCGCTAATTTGTTCTCGTTTAGCAATGGCCTCTAGATCTCGGCGAACATCAGTACCGGGGGGCAGCCGCAGGGCCAGGATTTCGAGGTTCCCTTTGACTTTCAGGCTTGATTCAGTCATTGTTTCTTGAGAATAGAGAGTCTGCTTGACTTTCTGCACTTATCATCTCTGGCACAAGCCCAAACTTCTTTTGTTCAAGGGCATTATAGGAGAGAGACGTTCTCTGAATGAGATTGATTTTTAGTTGAGACTGGAAAATAGAAATGCCGCTTGAACCGATTTCAAAGGCGATGGCCTATTCCGTCAAGAATCTTTCATCAGAAGAACTGATTGAATTTAACCGACGGCTTCGTCTGTTCCGAGTTTGTATGGGATCGGTTTTGACGGCTGTGACCGGGCTATATTTTGCTCTATTTACTGAGCAAGCCTTCACTCCTAAACAGGAATTCAACATCAGTGGATTGAATTTATCAGACTGGCATCTTTTTCAAGTGCTATATATCTTGACGTTGCTCGTACCAACGATCATTCTCTTTTTCCTGACTTCGACCTTGATCT
>JBAUJD010000254.1:0-5156 GCA_049683515.1 Thermosynechococcaceae cyanobacterium
CTGTAACCCCTTGGCCTTAAAGATCGTAGCGACCACCATTCGAGATCTGTTTGGGGGTGATATTGCTTTGTTTTTAGAGCAAAACATCACGCTATTTGGTGATGTTCTTGACCTTATTCAACAACAGTATCGTCGGCTGTCAGTCCTAGAAACCCAGGTCATCCTTTGGTTAGCCATTCATCGAGAATGGGTCTCGTTGACTCAACTTCAAGGCGATTTGAATCATCCCTCCGCGATTCAATTGGTGAAAGCATTACAACTACTAGAGCGGCGATCGCTCATTGAAACCAACGCAGGGCAGTTTACATTGCAACCCGTCGTCATGGAATACGCCACAGAACTGTTGATTCATCAAACTTGCGATGAGATCATTAATTATCCTTCCCCCAAGCTATCGCCTGCCGCAGTCTTACATAGCCATGCCTTAATCAAAGCACAGGACAAAGAATATATTCGAGAGAGTCAGATCCGGGTTATTTTGACGCCGCTGATTGCTCAGTTAAACCGCTTACTAGGTTCAAAAAAAGAGATTGTTTATCGCCTCAATCAAATCTTAAATTGCCTACGAACCGAGTCGCCAAACCAAGCGGGATATGCAGGCGGCAACCTCATTCATCTGCTGTGTCACCTTCACGTTGATCTGAGCGACTATGACCTCTCATATCTCAGCATTTGGCAGGCTGACCTGCGCCATGTCAACCTGCATCGGGTCAACTTTACCCATTCTGATCTGTCTGGGTCTAGGTTTGCCCAGTCGTCTGGCAGCATTTTATCGGTGGCCCTTAGCCCCAATAGTCAACTGTTGGCGATCGGCGATACCAATGATGTCGTGCGTTTGTGTCAGGTTTCAGATGGACAAACCAGCGCTGTTTTGAAAGGTCATAAAGGCATGGTTTGGGCTGTTGCCTGGAACCCGGACGGGCAGATCCTAGCCAGCGGCGGAGAAGATCCAACGATTTTGCTATGGGACGTTGAGACGGGAACTTGCTGGGGAATTCTCGAAAGCTGTCAGGAAGTTATCCGGTCACTAGCATGGCAACCCAATGGATATTTACTCGCCAGCGGCGGCGATGATCACCAGATTTGTCTATGGGATATTAAGACAAAAGAATCTGTTCAAACCTTGAATGGACATAGTAATTGGGTGATGTCTGTGGCGTGGCGTCCAGATGGTCAAGTCTTAGCGAGTGCATCCTTCGATAAAACCATCAAGCTTTGGAGTATTAAGCATGGTAACTGTCTGAAAACCCTAACAGGACACAAAAAAGGAATTTGGTCGTTAGCCTGGAGTCCTAACGGAAACTGGCTGGTGACTGGAGGTGAAGACGGCTGTATTAAGGTGTGGGATGCTCAGAGAGGCGACTGTCTCAAAACGCTTTACACGGACGACGCGGTTGTCTATTCGATTACCTGGAGTCCAGATAGCAAGCGATGGGCTAGCAGCGGTGATGGTCCAAACATTAAGATTTGGGACACCCAAAGTGGTGACTGTCTCAAAACCTTACAGTGACATAGCCGTGCTATCTGGGCTGTCGATTGGAGTGCGGACGGTAACTTACTAGCCAGTGGTTCCGATGACCAAACCGTGCGGCTGTGGAATGGATGCAACAGCCGGTCACTGGAGGGTCAAATTCTCAAGACTTTGCAGGGATACAACAATTCTGTATTTGCTTTAGCTTGGCATCCAGAGGGAACAACCCTAGCCAGCAGCAGCGCTGATCATCAGATTCGCCTATGGAATGCCAATACAGGATTGCCCTTTAAAATACTAAAAGGTCATCACGATTGGATCTGGGGGTTAGCCTGGAGTCCAGATGGCACAACCCTAGCCAGCGGCTCGGATGACTCAACCGTTAGGCTTTGGGAGGCCCGCACTGGCGAGTGCACGAATATTTTCAAAGAGCATACAGCCTGGGTGTGGGCAGTCTCGTGGCATCCAGATAGTCAAATCCTTGCGAGTGGCTCACGTGACTTAAGCATTCGGTTGTGGGATGTTAAGCAAGGACGATGTCTGAAGGTTTTGCAGGGACATAAAAACTGGGTTTGGGGCTTAGCCTGGAGTCCAGATGGTACAACCCTGGCTAGTGCCTCCCATGATCAAACAATTCGGCTTTGGGATGGCAGCACTGGTGAATGTCTTCAGGTTCTTGAAGGTCACGGTAACTCTGCAGAATCTGTTGCTTGGAGTCCAGATGGTACGACCCTGGCCAGCCCCTCCCGTGACCAGACAATTCGATTATGGGACAGTAAGACTGGTAATTGTCTTAAAACGTTGCAAGGGCATCGCAACATGGTAAGAATGGTTGCCTGGAGTCCAGATGGAGCAACCCTTGCGAGTAGTTCCCAAGATAAAACAGTTCGTCTATGGAATGCCAACACCGGAGAATGCCTTCGTATTCTGGAGAGTCATACCGGTCCGGTTCGATCACTTGTATGGGGTTTCATACAAGGAGAAGATTCAGGAGAACGCTATCTTGTTTTAGCTAGCAGTAGTGCTGATGAAACGATCAAACTTTGGCAAGTCGAAACGGGGGAGTGTTTAAGCACATTTAGAATTGAGCGTCCTTACGAAGGGATGAATATTACTCAGTTAACCGGAATTACAGGTGCTCAGAGAACAACATTACAAGCGTTGGGTGCAATGACTCGCTAGATGTTTTCTACAAATTGCTGCGTCAAACAGTCTGTCAACGAAGACGCCAGCACCTTTACCAGAGCCTTGATCAAACAGTGTTAAGGATTGTGGTGCCATTCTCTACAATAGGCAGCGCTCTCTGCTGGAGAGACTGATGAATAATCACATTAATCAACAGGATCGACATCATTGGTGGTGTGGTGAGCCTAGGCTAGCTATACTACCTCAAGCATGAACCTATAAATTTTGTGTCTGCTAAAACAGCTTTTACCCCTATACCGCATGACTTACACCACCGTTAATCCTGTCCCAGCCGCTCTGCCAACCCTCGTCCCTGCGGTTTATATTGTCGGGGCTGGCCCGGGTGATCCTGACCTGCTGACGGTGAAGGCTCAAAAGATTCTGCAGCAGGCCGATGTGATTCTCTACGCTGATTCGCTGGTGCCTAAGGCACTGGTGAGGCTAGCCAAGGCCGATGCTGAAGTGATTCCTACTTCGACTCAGACGCTAGAAGATATTTTGCCAGTCATGATTGAGCGGGTGCGATCGCAAAAATCAGTCGTCCGTCTTCACTCCGGTGACCCCACACTATACGGGGCAGTGCATGAGCAAATGCAGGCGTTATCGGCAGCAGAGATCCCCTTTGAAATCATTCCGGGCATTAGTGCCTTCCAGGCCGCAGCCGCCAAACTCCAGGTCGAGCTAACGGTGCCTGAGCTGGTGCAGACCATCATTTTGACGCGCACCAGCGGTCGAACTAACGTGCCTGAATCCGAAGAACTTGCTAGTCTTGCTGCCCATAAAGCCAGTCTGTGCCTCTATCTCAGCGCCCGCCATGTGGAAGTAGCTCAGCAGAAGCTCATCCAGCACTATGGAGCAGATACACCAGTGGCGATTTGCTATCGAGTGAGCTGGCCGGATGAAAAGATTTTCATTGTCCCTCTGCATCAAATGGCTGAGGCAACTGAATCTCAAAATCTGATTCGGACCACGCTCTATATGATTAGCCCTGCGTTAGAAGGGAGCCAGACCGAAGCGCGATCTCGTCTCTATCATCCTGAGCATAATCATCTTTTCCGTCCTTAATTTATCAGCAATAGAGCAAAATACTCAAACTCATAAAAGTTGTCGTTTGCCTTCATCTTTTTTGAGTCGACATCTTTAGGGAAAATATAGTTTATGATTTTTTGTCAATACCTGTAACTATTTTAAAGGCGTCTATCTTTTTCGTAGGAGCCTGAATAGTTTTAGTTTCCTATTCTTCGAACGGATTTCCTGCAGTTTCAGAAAGCATAGAACAGAAACAATCTCAAGCACTCTTGTAGACCAGTAAGCGTGAATAAAATATCTAACGAACCACAGTATTAAAAAAATCAAAGAGAAAGAAATGATTAGGAAGAGTGCAACACCTTGCTCCGGCCCACTCGAAAAGATCAAGTAGCCTTCTATTCTTTTGATTAATGCAAAAAAGCTGGAATAAGGGACGATCACAGGAATAAGGCTTAATAAGCCAAGTGCACCCATAACTGGTGCGACTAATTGTGACTGCAAATTTATAGAACCTATCTTTTTATCTATATAGTAGAGGATAGTTTCTATCTCAACCTCTGATTTGTTTTCAAATATAGGATGTAAATCTCTCAAGGTTTCAAAGACTGCTTCGTCGTAAGAGAATAAAATCTCACTTGAAATTTCTCTTGTGTTCCTCCGGCCTATTAATCTAGATGATGATGCAATTAACGAAACTGGTATTAAACTGCCAGTAGCCGAAAACATGATTGAATAGATGAATGAAAAAAAATTTATCATCAGTACAAAAAGATAGGCCAAGCCTATAGCTTCATCGTATGACAATATCTCTTGACTCAAATATATAGGTACGACGATTAAGGATGGGACTATGATTATGATGTAAATAGCTAGAGTAATTCTGCCAAAGGCAGACAATCGAAGTTTCGGAAAAATTGAAGCAAAAAGCAAAGCAATTATAGCAGGGACTATTATTAGAAAAGAATTATTATTTCCTTCAATGACTTCATATCTGCTGCGTAAAAGTGTTACGTAGAATATGCCTGAGAAGAAATGATTTAGCCAAATATAGATTTCGCTAAATCTCATTAATGTATTTCTATTCCTTTTTTTGTTCAGAACGGCTTCAAGATAAGTGTCGGCATAGCCTTGTATCTCTTTGAGAGAGTTTTGTAGCTCATAGAAATCATACTTTTCCTGATGGGAATTCATTCTAAACCGTAAAAACAATATTGACTACAACGACTCTTTTTCTGATTCATACTGATTACTAAGTGCCTGGACAATAAAGATTACACATCAATTCGCCTAAGGCAAAGGGCTGTAGGAGTCTTTTTGTGTAATTAATTGAGGTTGCCTACCTATCAAATTTTTTCGTTTAAACAGTAGAATTATCTTTAGGGATGACAACGAACCTATAATGCCTGTTGAATAAGGGTCAATGCTCTCATGCCTCGTTGAAAATTGAGTCGTTTATGAGGCTTCAATCTCA
>JBAUJD010000255.1:0-5669 GCA_049683515.1 Thermosynechococcaceae cyanobacterium
GGGGTGAGTAGCGAATGGCGTTGTGCAAGATATTGACCAAAATAGATCGCAACAGTTGCTCGTCTATCCCCATTTTTAGGGGGGTGCGATCGCAAACCCATATCAACTGATTCTGGGGAGCGGTAGGCTACAGTTCTTTGAGTAACCCTTGGCAGAACTGAGCCACATCAATGGTAGTGGGGGTGAGGGTTAACTGGTCCGCCTCAATTTTACCGGCGGCGGGATTGACGAAGGTGGCATTCCCGTCGAGATCGAGGCCATAGATGCCTTCACCGACAGAATTGAGAATTAACTCATTCTGCCGTCGTAGCGTGTCTAGCTCTATTGCGGTGGGTTGCCCCGCACTCAAACTGTGATCCATTACACCAAAGCACCCCTCGTAAAACGGTTAACTGACGGTTATATAGCTAGGAGGATCTTCTGAAATTCCATGCTAGCCCTGCATTGGCCCCCCGGCCCCCCAATTCTGGGGGGAGAGTAGCGCATCTTTCGGTCAAATCTAAAGCGCTGAAAGTATAGGAAGCCACTGTACCGAGCAGGTTTTCTTGTTCCGTTCTCTCAAGGCTTGAGCAATGTCCCAAACAGTTCTCATTATTGAGGATGAAGCCCAAACTCGCAGTGTGTTTCTGAGCAGTTTATCCTTTGAGGGGTTTGGTGCGGTGGGGGCAAGCTGTGGGTCTGAGGGGGTGGCGTTGGCGCAAACGCACCGTCCCGACCTAGTGGTGTGCGACATTATGATGCCGGATATGGATGGCTATCAGGTGCTCTCAACGCTGCGGCAGGTTCCCGATACGGCCAGGATTCCGTTTATTTTTCTGACGGCGAAGGCGACGATGCCGGAACTGCGGGTGGGAATGAACTTGGGGGCCGATGATTATTTGACAAAGCCCTGTACGGTGGGGGTGTTTATTGATGCGATCGCAACTCGTCTCCAGCGCCATACCAATCTCCATCAGCCATTAGTTGAAACTAACGCACCCACCAGCATTTTTCCAGACTGCCCTCATGTCTACACATCATATATTTTCCTGAATCTAGACTCATACGACTGAGTTTCTAGATAAGTTTTTATGCAGACAGATAGATAAATATACTCCGATACTGAGATTAATTTGTGCATTAGCTGATTGGGAAAACTAGCTAATATACCTCTACTTATTAAATCAAATCTTTCTCTTGTTACTGTCATAGCTAAGTTCCAAAGATAGATCATAACGACCTCTGAGAAAGACTTAGAGAACTTTTGTCTTCTCAAAAAATGATTCTGGATTTGCACAGATCCTCTTTTTACAGAAAGCATTCCAGAACCTATATGTGTAGGATTTTCTTTATTTTAGACAGAAATTTAAACAGATATTTTTTCATCCACAGGAATTCATAAGACCCGTATCAAATACTACAAAAAAAATCTTAAACATAAGGTCTAATGAATTCAAATAGTAGAAACACCCCTAACAATTATGGCGGTAGCTTCATTTAAAAGTCCCTCTCAACAACGGGATCGCCTAACATCCCAACGCGGCAATCTCAATGATTTAGAACAGCTCTGCTCGACGTGTGGTGGATCGCACCTGAGTCACGATCATTGGCAGTACATGGAAACGCTGCCCAGTGATCCGGTCGATATGGTGGACGACCTGATCAAGATGGGGTTGTACAAGCCCGATACCTTTGGTCTTGCGGACACGCTCACGCAAACAGAGCTAAGAAAGCAGCTCTTCTTGAAAACAGTCTCTAAGGGTGACCCCAAACGAGAGCGTCTCGTTAATGACTTAATTCAGCTTGCCGGGGGTTTAGATCAAGCCTTTGCCGCAGCCTTTGGTCCGCAGGCGGGTCGGTTTTTCACAGATGCTCAACGCATTAGCAGCGTGACTCGCCGTGAGTTTCTACGGAATGCTGCGGTGGGAGCGGCTTTGGTTTCCCTCGCGAGCTGTGCACCCGGCGGTTCTGATGCGCCCACGGCCTCAGGAGATTCAGCAGAGGTTCCCAAAGATTTAGAGAAGACCGATCTGAAGATTGGGTTTATCCCGATTACCTGCGCGACGCCCATCATTATGTCGGAGCCGCTGGGGTTCTATAAGAAGTACGGCCTCAATGCCGAAGTCGTGAAGATGCCCAGTTGGGGCGCGGTGAGAGATTCTGCTATTGCCGGTGAACTCGATGCCTATCACATGCTTGCCCCAATGCCGATTGCGATGACGCTGGGCCTCGGCTCCTCTGCCTTTGGCGTCAAGCTTGCCAGTGTTGAAAACATCAACGGTCAGGCGATCACCGTTGCCAACAAACACAAGGGCAAAATCGACGGCCCTGCTGACTTCAAAGGCTTTGTGCTGGGAGTGCCCTTCCCCTACTCCATGCACAATCTACTGCTGCGGTACTACTTGGCAACCGGGGGCTTAGATCCTGATAAAGATGTCAAGATTCGTCCTGTGCCGCCACCGGACAGCATTGCCCAAATGGTATCCGGCGATATTGATGCCTATCTGATGCCTGATCCGTTCAATCAGCGGGCCGTTTTTGAAGAAGTCGGTTTTATCCATAAACTCACCAAAGATCTGTGGCCCAACCACCCCTGCTGCGCCTTCGCTGCCAGCGATCAGTGGATTGAGGCCAACCCCAATACCTTCCGGGCTTTGAACAAATCGATCATTGAAGCCGCCGGATATGCCAACGATCCCACAAACCGCCCTGAGATTGCCAAGGCGATCTCAGAGCGGGCCTTCCTCAATCAGCCGACGGAAGTCGTTGAAGCGGTGCTCACTGGCAAATTCGATGACGGCAATGGGAATACCCTCGACGTGCCTGACCGAATTGGGTTTGACCCTTACCCCTGGCAGAGTTTCGCCAACTGGATTTCGTCGCAGCTCGTCCGTTGGGATCTGCAGGGAGATGGCAAAGCGAAAACGGCGATAGAAGGTAAGTATGACGAAGTGGGTCAAGATATTTTCTTGACGGACTTGGCCCGTGAACTGGCGACTGAACTAGGCCAGAAGCCACCGCAGGAGATCTATAAAACCGAGAAGCTAGCCTTTGATGATTTTGACCCGGCGAATCCCGATCAGTACATCAAGGCTCAGATTGATAAATACGGCGTATAAAACGATGCCTTACCAAAAACGATTACAGATGCGTTTGCTTCCTTCGACCATTCAGCTTTGCACTGGCCCCCCCAGCCCCCCAATCCTGGGGGGAGAGAGCCTAAATGCTGGATTGCTCCTCCTAGCATTTGCCAATTGTTTGTCTATGCACAGCTACTTGAAAAGGTTTGAGAGTTATTGTCTGGCAAGGATTGTATGAGTTTTAGGTAAGACATCGGTGTATAGGCATACAGCGTATCGTTATTTGTTTCCGAGGTTTTCAATGGCCGCAAGTTCAAGTCTATCCAGCTCTACCGCAAAGCCCTCTTTTCAGCTCAATGAGAATGTGAAGGCAGCTCTGCTCTTCCTGTTGTCATTGGGACTATTCCTGCTGTTCTGGGAGGTAGGGGCCAATGCCAAATGGTTCGCTAAGGGGATGCCCACCGCCTCGAAAACCATTGAAGAGCTGTGGTGGTGGGTGACCAATCCCTTCTTTGATAACGGTCCCAACGACCTGGGGATTGGCTGGAATTTGTTGATTAGCTTAAGACGAGTTGCGATCGGCTATATTGCCGCTTCGCTGATTGCGGTTCCCCTCGGCATTCTGATTGGCATGTCTAAGGTCGCCTTTAAAGCTTTCAATCCCTACGTTCAGATCTTGAAGCCCATCTCGCCTCTAGCTTGGTTACCCCTGGGTCTCTATATCTTCCGGGATTCAGAGAAGACGGGGGTGTTCATCATCATGATTAGCAGCATTTGGCCCACGCTGGTGAATACCGCTTTTGGGGTGGCTAACGTCAGCGATGACTATCTCAATGTCTCTAAAACCTTGGGTGCCTCCCGACTCCGCACCATTTTTAAGGTGATTATTCCCGCCGCGTTGCCCAATATCATATCGGGGCTGCGGATTAGTATGGGCATTGCTTGGCTGGTGATTGTGGCGGCAGAGATGCTGCTGGGGACGGGCCTCGGCTACTTCATCTGGAATGAGTGGAATAACCTCTATATCCCCAATATTTTGGTCGCTATTTTTATCATCGGCATGGTGGGGCTGATTTTGGACCAAATCTTTGCCTACCTTGAAAACCTTGTCTCCTTTGGTCGGTCTTAATCATGCATACTGTCTCTGAACTCAAATCACCGGCAATGAAAACCGACCCTGACGTTCAGCTCAGCCTCCGTCAGGTCTCGAAGGTTTTCCCTGGTAAGCGATCGCTATTCAAGCGCAGCTCTGCCGATTTTGTTGCCATTGATGAAGTCAGTCTTGATATTGAACACAATACCTTTGTCACCATCATTGGTCCGTCGGGCTGTGGCAAATCGACGCTGCTCAATATTATTGCAGGACTGAGCGAGGCCAGCACTGGCACAGTGGTCATGGACAATCAACCCATTACAGGGCCAGGACCAGACCGGGGCATGGTGTTCCAGAACTATGCGCTCATGCCCTGGATGACGGTGGCGGACAATATCAAGTTTGCAGTGGAAACGGTCTATCCGAAGCTTTCTGCGGCTAAGCTTAAGCAAATCGTCAGCGAGAATATTCAGCTTGTCGATCTGGTCGGGGCTGAGCGCAAGCATCCTCACGAACTATCAGGGGGGATGCGGCAGCGCGTGGGGATTGCGCGGGCGTTAGCAATTAACCCCAAAGTGCTGCTGATGGATGAACCGTTTGGGGCGCTGGATGCGCTGACGCGGGGCTACCTGCAAGAAGAGATTGAGCGCATCTGGGAGCAGCACCGCAAAACGGTGATTATGATTACCCACAGCATTGATGAGTCGCTGCTGCTGTCAGACAAAATTGTGATGATGACGCGGGGGCCAGCGGCCAAGATTGCTCAGATTTTGGATGTGCCGTTCGAGAGACCGCGCGATCGCAACGCCGTCGAGCACCATCCGGCCTACGATGGCCTGAGAACCGAAATGGAGGCCCACCTCTATCGCGAGACTCGCTATGTTGAGCAGTCTCGCATTCAAACTTCCCCTATCGATACGCTAAAGGACGATTGATTATGACTGCCGAAATTACCGAAAAGCTCTTAGCTGCAAAGAAGGCCAAAGGCATTACTTTT
This sequence comes from Thermosynechococcaceae cyanobacterium, assembly GCA_049683515.1. Classification (GTDB taxonomy): domain Bacteria; phylum Cyanobacteriota; class Cyanobacteriia; order Thermosynechococcales; family Thermosynechococcaceae; genus RCC1774. The sequence goes on from JBAUJD010000255.1 coordinate 5,150, forward strand.
GAAGAGCTAGAAAAGGTCGTCGGCTACGATGAAACCTGGATCGCTTCGGTGATCTACCGTCAGGCCAGCGCTGGGCCGGAAGAAGCCAGCAAGCGGGTTGAGGCTTTGGGTTTACCCTCCGAGATGGCAGACGCGCTGACGGAGCCGCCCATGAAGGGCGGGCTAGATCCGGTGATTCCGGCTGATCCGCTGATTTATCGCTTTTACGAAATTATGCAGGTTTATGGCGTGCCAGTCAAAGCGGTGATCCACGAGAAGTTTGGCGATGGGATTATGAGCGCTATTGATTTTTCGATTGAGGTCGATAAGGTGCCGGATCCGAAGGGAGATCGGGTCAAGGTGACGATGTGTGGAAAGTTTTTGCCTTATAAGAAGTGGTAGGTCGTTGCTTAAAGTCTATGTATAGGAATGATGGCTCTGCATTGGCCCCATACCGCTGGCGAAATAAATGTTTGTTTATAGTACAGCCTCTCGCGGCCCCCTAAATCCCCCATTCTGGGGGACTTTGAACCTGTATCTA
>JBAUJD010000256.1:0-1928 GCA_049683515.1 Thermosynechococcaceae cyanobacterium
GTTTAATCGTAAGGTTCCTATTGGTACTCACCACCTGCAGAGCGCCCTTAGTCGGGCGATGAACTTGCCCGGCTCTATGGGGTCTGATCTGCTGCAGGGCATGACCATTCCGATGGGCAATGTGGAAGAAACGTCTGCTAATCCCAGTGCTGCAGCCATGCTAAGAATGTTGGGTGACTTGTCAGATGAGCTACGACGCTCCATTGACTTTTACCTCAATCAAGGCGAGAACCTTGATATTTCTCAAGTGTTTCTAGCGGGGGCGGGGGCCAGCCTAGGGCAAATCGATGAATTTTTATCCCAGCGATTGGGGTTGACAACAACAATAATTGACCCCATTGAGTCCTTGGGTATTCAAGGATTTGACGATGTTCCTCCACCTCAGCGCCCCTCGTTGAGTGTTGTGATGGGTTTAGGGTTACGAGAGGCATAATCCCATGTATTCAATTGATATTAATCTACTCAACGATCGCCCTGAATATAGTCAGGATGTCACGACGGGACGCAGCAGCGGATCGGGTGACAGTAAGGTTCCACTCCTATTGGGGTTCGCCGTTGCCGGTGGTTCTTTGGGGTTAGTGATGGTGTCCTTTGGCATCTTATCGTTCCTCAATCAGCAGATGGTCGGCAAAGAGCAATCACTTGATGCTCAGTTGGCGCAGTTGGCCCCCCAGGTCAGCGAAGTTGAAGCGCTGCAGGCCCAAGAGAAAGTGGTCCGAGATGAAACAGCAGCACTGGCTACTATTTTCAATCAGATTAAGCCTTGGTCAGCCATGCTACAGGACTTGAGCGATCGCGTTCCACCCACTCTGCAGCTCACAAAAATCGAGCAAGCCGCCGCTCCGGTCGCTGCTCCTCCTGAAAACGGAGCCGCACCTCAAAATCCACCGGTTGCGGCGGCTCCTCCGGTGACGAGTGGTTTGAAACTAACGGGCAATGCCGTTTCGTTTGATAACGTCAACGATTTTGTTCTAACTCTACGCAAGTCGCCCTTTTTGATCAGTGACAAAACACAATTAACCACCTCAGAGCGTGAAACAACCAGCAATAACGCTCAGGGTATTTCACTGGTTAAGCATGAAGTCACCACTGAGATCAACGCTGTCCCGGCCTCTGACTTAATGCAGGCGCTTAGCACCACAGGTGCCCAAGGACTCGTGGCTAGAATTAACCTGCTCAAGCAGAAAGGAGTCATCCAACCATGACCTATTCAGGCGGATTTTCACCCGAAAACGATTTTGAACCGTCCTATCCGACGGCTTTCGGGATTACTTTTACACCCACAATTCAAGGCGTTTTGGTTGGTATTGTTGGCGTTGGCCTAGCGGCCTATCTTGGCAACCTGTTGATCGGACCTGCCTTTGGGGAGTTTCAAGAAACAGGTAAGCGAGTAGCGACGAAAGAGCTATCGCTGGAGCAGAAGGCCGAAACGGCACGACGGGTCAACGAAATTGTTGCCAACGTCAATAAAGCGAAAGCAGAAAATTCTGAAGTTCGCGGCTTGTTCTCTTCTCAAGAATCTCTAGAGACTCTACTGCTTGATCTCAATCAGTTGATTGTGGGCACCAATGCCCAGCTTCTTAAGTTCACGCCAGAGTACGGTCTATCGGGGGTTGTGCAAGATAGCTCCGTTGGACCAGTCTTGAATAATACGCTCAAGCGTCAGGTGACCTCTGTGGCCTTTGAGGGTAACTTTGCCCAAACGCTAACGGTCATGCAGGCGATTGACAAACTTCAAACCGTGTTAGTGGTGCGAGATTTGTCAGTGGAGTTACCCGGCAATAACGGTCCGCAATCTGATCAGCCGAATAATCTTGTCAAGTCTACGTTTAAGCTCTATGCCTACGTACCTTTGACACCAGAGGAAGCGGCGGCAGCGGCAGCAGCGGCGGCAGCAGCGGCGCAACCCGCCGAGGGCGCGCCAGCAA
>JBAUJD010000257.1:0-7281 GCA_049683515.1 Thermosynechococcaceae cyanobacterium
GTCACCCTAATGGTGCTGACCACAGTAGATGAACAGCAAGCCCCTGAAGAGGCTCGTCATCTGCTTAGCAGAACCCAGCAAGAAGCCTCACCCTCTGCAAATCGTGCCATCATAGATATGGTGATCACCATTATCTCATATCGGTTTGAGCAGCTGAGTCGCAAGGAGGTTGAGAACATGCTGAGTCTGGCCATGAAAGAAACGAGGGTCTATCGAGAGATCAAAGAAGAAGGCCGACAAGAAGGTCGACAAGAGGGCCGAGAAGAGGGCCGAGAAGAGGGCCGACAAGAGGCGGCTAGCTTAGTGATTGGTTTACTAGAGAAACGTTTTGGTCTATTGACGGCAACCCTTTGCGCCAGAGTTGAGGGACTATCTTTACCTGTATTGAAATCTCTGACGATTGAAAGCATTGATTTTTCAGACTTAGACGATCTCCATCGTTGGCTGAACGATTATTGATCCATAGCTGCAGCAATCCGGCTGGTCCCACACCTACAGCCAAGTTGCCCTCACCTAAATAGCCCTCGAACGCTTAGAAATAGTCGAAGACGACCTCGAAACTGTCAAACAGCTCCTCATTTCCACTTAAGCTAAGGTAGTAGTATAAGTGTATTGTCATTCGCCTCGTTCCTAACCTCCCTGAGAGCCAACCGCTATGTATCTCACGGCAGCACAATTTGATACCCAGATGCCCAATGCATCCCTACTCCTAAGCGACGAGCCTGAGATGGAAAGCTCCCTCCACTATGCCCAGCTCATGCTTTTAGTTAGTTGCCTAGAGTGGCTATGGCGAGAGCGAGACGACTTCTTTATCGGGGCCAATCTCACCATTTACTTTAGTCGCCAACAACTGCGTAACCGAGACTTTCGTGGCCCAGACTTTTTCTTGGTTCAACCCACCACCCACCAACCGCGCCCCTCCTGGGTCATTTGGGAAGAAGAAGGGCGTTACCCCAACCTGATTATTGAACTACTCTCCGACTCCACCGCATCCGTAGATCGCACCCTCAAGAAAAATCTATATCAAGACCACTTCCGCACCCCAGAATATTTTTGGTTCTCACCGGATACCCTTGAATTTGAAGGGTTTCGGTTAATCGGCCATAGCTATGAAGCCATTGTCCCCAACCCCCAAGGACATCGATGGAGTGCAGAACTCAGCTTAAATTTGGGCGTTGAGCAAGGGCAGCTCCGGTACTTTACTGCCGACGGCGCAATGGTACCCACCCCCGCCGAAGCGGCCATAGCAGAAATGCAACGATCAGATATTGAAACTCAAAGAGCCAATACAGAAGCCCAACGGGCTAATGCAGAAGCGCAACGAGCAGAAGCAGAAGCTCAAAAATCTGCAAAGTTAGCGGCAAAACTACGAGCTCTTGGCATCGATCCTGAGCAATAAGCAATAGCCCAAGAAAAGACTCCAGCGGTGTTTATCACCAAAGCTAAACCATCGCATTGCCCACTGCACTCAGATAACCATCTTCCATGTGGATGATGCGATCGGCAACATCTAAGATGCGATTGTCGTGGGTGACGATGATGATGGTGCAGCCCTGCTGCTTGGCTAGCTTTTGCATCAGCTCCACCACATCTCGACCCGTATGTTTATCAAGGGCAGCGGTGGGTTCGTCCGCGAGGACAATTTTAGGATGGCTGGCGAGGGCACGGGCTATGGCAACTCTCTGCTTCTGTCCTCCCGAGAGCTGCTGTGGGTAATAGTTCCTCCAGTCATGCAGGCCCACAGCCTCTAACATCTCATCGCTTTGGCGCACTGCGTCTGCAATCTCAGGATGAAGGTCTAGCGACATCTGCACATTCTGGCGAGCGGTCAACGAATGGAGCAGATTGTGGGCCTGAAAAATATAGCCAATATTGCGCCTTACCTTGACCTGCTGATGGGTGCCAGATCGCTGTAGCTCTTGGCCTAAAACCCTCAAACTACCCTCTTGCGTTGAGCGGAGCGCCCCCATCAGAGTCAGTAGTGTTGTTTTCCCAGAACCGGAAGGGCCAGTCATAATTACCACTTCGCCCGCATGAATTTCAGCGCAGACCTCAAATAAAATCTGTTTGCGGAGTCGTCCCTTGCCAAAGGCGTGGTTGACTTGGTTGATAGCAATAACGGGGTCTGAAGACATGGAAACTATTCTAAAAAATATCGGCAGGATCGGCAGATTGAACCTTTCGCATTGCGATCGCACCTGACAGCACGCACATCACTAGCGTCAAAATAAAGACGATCAGGGCGCGACTGGCAACCATCGTCAGCGGCAGCGCCGTTGCACTGCGCGTTAAGCCATAGAGCAGCCAAGAGATGCCAAAACCCGGCACATAACCGAGTACAGACAGAATGAGGGCTTCTTGCATCACCACCGAGAAGAGAAACGTGCTGCGATAGCCCATCGCCTTGAGGGTGGCGTACTCCGGTAGGTGATCAGACACATCGGTGTAGAGAATCTGATACACGATCACGATGCCCACAATAAAGCCCATCAGTGTGCCGAGGGTAAAAATAAAGCCAATAGCCGTGCTGCTGCGCCAGTAGCTTTGCTCAAACTCGATAAATCCCTCCTTCGAGAGCACCATAATATCGTCTGGGAGTGTTGTTTTAAGGCGCTGAATCACTGCTTCTACATCAGCGTCAGGCTGGATTCGGATCAGGCCAATATCCACGAGTCCCGGTGTTCTTCGGTCGAAGACTCGCAAGAAGTTGAGGTCGCTGGTGATGAGATTGCCGTCGGCGGCAAAGGATGCCCCCAGCGTAAACAGACCGCCTACTCGCACTTCACGGCTCGAAACCTCAGCTTCAACCCGTTTACCCTCTAAAAACCAGGCTGCAATGGGGCCAAATTCTGCCCGCGATGCATCATCAAACAGGACCACATCGGGCACTTTTGTCTTGCTCTGCTGCGCTTCTACCTGTGGCATGTCTAAGACAGACTGTTCGGGGTCAAAGGCCAAGAGCATGATCTGCCTTGTCTCCCGTGTTTCAGGGTTTTTCCAGAAGCCAAAGTCAAGATAAACCGGAACCACCGATTCAACGCCTGGAATGCCCTGAGCTTGGTACAAGCGGCTGCGGGCAAAGCTCCGCATGGCGATCAGGGCCGTGGACTGAGGATTAATTAAGACAATATCGGTCTTAAAGCGCCGGTGCAGCACCACGGATGACTCAAAGAGGGCATCTTGAAACCCAAGCTGCAGCATCATTAAAATCACGGCAAAGGCGATGCCAGAAAGTGCTATTGCAAGTCGCGCTTTTTCTCGAACCAACTGCAGCCATGCCAAAGGAATTGCAAAAATCATATTTAGCCCTGGGGCCGAATGATAACGTCTACCTGTAGATTGGTCAGTTGAGCGACTGGAGTGCTGTTGGCAAGGCGAATCTTAACTTCGACCACGCGAGCATCTGTATTAGCCGCCGGGTCGGTATTGAGCACATCGTTTTTGCCAATTTGCAGACCGACCTGCTTAACGACGCCATAGAGTTCGCCTTCAAAGGCAGGGCTTTTAATAGTGGCCGACTGGCCCACTTTGATCAGGCGTACATCGGTTTCATAAACCTCTGCCACCACCATCATCTGATTGGTATTACCCATTTCAACGATGGTGGGTTCACCGTTACTGCCGCCTTGACTGCTACCGAGAGGAATCGACTCACCTTCACGCACCAGCACCTTCAGAATCTGGCCGCTTTGGGGAGCTGCAATAATGGTTCGAGCTAAGCGAGCGCTGGCAACCTCTAATTCACGAGATTTAGAGGCAACCTGTGCCTGTACCTGAGATTTCACGGTACCGGCCTGTGCCATGGCAACCCTAGTGGTCGCGTTATCATAATCGGTCTGACGCTGACTCTTGAGCTGGGCAAAGGTGGCTTCAGCGCTATTGATTTCTTCAATTTTGCTGCGTAGGGCTAGGGTTCGATCATCCAAATCTTTGGCCGAGATCGCTCCTTTTTCTTGCAGATACTCGAAACGCTTATAGTCTTTTTGAGCCAGGGCTAACTCTGCTTTCAATCGTTCAATGGTCGCTGCTTGAGCACGCAACTGTTCTGTCTTAGGTTCACTAACTTGGGCCTGCTGGGTTTGGGCTTCTGCCACCTGGGTTTCACCGAGCTGCTGTTCGCTCACGAAAAGCGCCTTGGCTTCGCGGAGCTGACTTTTAACGAGATTACGAGCCGCAAGCTGTTCGGGATAGCTTTCTAAGTAGGCGATCGCTTGGCCCTGCTTCACCTGCTGGCCTTCTTGCACCAGCAGTTTCAATATCCGCTCACCCGCCGGAGCACCCACCTTGGTAATTTCGCCCTCTGGCTCCACTCGGCCTAGGGCCGTAATATTACGACCTTCAGATTCAGACTCAGCACTACTGTCTGCCTTAGCGTCGGGAGCCTGAGACTGAGTAACCCGGCTTATACCGACGGCAGCCGTCGCGAGAGCAAGCACAACAGCTCCTCCTGCGATTAATTTGCCTGAAGGTTTAAATAACGGTTTTTCGCCCACAACTTGACCTAAGATTTCTCCCTTAATTGTAGAGGAATTGGTCAAGACTGTTTTGGAAACTGTTTTGGGAAAACGTTACTTTCTACCTCATTTCAGTCATTGTGGGCATGGTCAAACTCGTAGACGTAGAACAACCGGCTGAATCTCTGAAGCAGGTATCCACCCCCAGCGAAGAAGAGGGAAAGTGCGATCGCACCCCAAAACCAAACCGTCGGCATCGCCCACAACTGGGCCGTCACACTAATCGCGCGAGCATCCACCAGAATCCCCATTCCAAAACAAATGATCGCAGCAACGTAGGCTACCACCGTCACCCGCTGAATATTCTTCAAAGCTTTACGACAAACCTGGCAGTCTTTTGTATGGGTTGACCACACATCAAACAAAACTTGCTTCTCTCGTTCGGCAGGCGGCAGTTCAGGATCACAGACCCAAGGGATGCCGCCCCCCGCTTTATATTGCAACCACTTCCGAAAGGCAATAATCGCCTTGTCTTGGGGATTTGGCGTATAAACCTGATCGAGCCAACGCTCTGATCGCCGCGCCAACGTCTTCTCTTGGTAGTGCAAAAACACTAAATCTTGATGCATGAACAACGAAGCCAGCACATGGCCTAACCACTGCGGCATTGGCAACCCAAAGAATCCCAACCCCGGCGGCAACTTGCCCACCTCATTTTTAACGAGCACTTGGCACCCAATTTGGCGACACCAGCCCGGACGGGTGGGGCTAGCATAAAGTGTTAGCACAAACTTGCCGCCATCTTTAAATTGCGAGTCAACATGGACTAAGCACGGGGGCTGAAAGTCTTGGATCGTTTGCTCAATCACTTCAGGGGTGGGGCCAACATTGAAGGCTACCCCCTCTTGGGCAGAGGCTTCCCTAACACTGAACATATCTAAATAGCGGGCATCTTCTCGTTTACCCATAATGCCGTGGTGGGATACGGTGACATGGGCCGGGTCGATGACGTTCTCGATGAAGAAGTCCCAGCCATAGGGTAAATCTCGAACGTACCAAAACAGCTTTTTGACCCGCCCTGATTGATCCTCAAGCTCTGAAATAATGCGAGGTTCCCGCATCTGGCTTTCTAACTGGGCTTTAGCACCCGATTCAGCCCACACCCACAAGAGTCCCTGACGTTCTTGCGTGGGATGTGCGATCGCACAGGCTTTCTCATTCGCCCGATGCTTCTCTTCTGTTTCCGCATCCTTGGATTGAGGGATATTGACACAGCTCCCCGAACCATCGAATCGCCAAGCATGGTAGGCACAGAGCAATGTTCCATCCGCTTCCACTCGGCCTTCAGAAAGGGGCACCAGACGGTGAGGGCAAGCATCTTCAAAGCAATGCCACTGCTCAGCCCCGTCTCGCCATAGCACTAAATCTTTGCCTAAAAGCTGCACCGCGTGAGGCGTCTTCGGATCCAGTAGCTCTACTACAGCCAATGGATACCACTGCTTTGTCCATTGAAAGATTTCCTGCTCATTTTCGGAGAACACTTCAACAGATCGCGCTTCGGCCAGACTCATTTCACAACCCCGGTGGACTAGGATTACATTTCTTTACAGATTCTAACGCCCATACGTCTTTATCTGTTTGAAGGGTTTGGCTCAGTGCTGATCGCCTAACTCGAATGTCGCAGCTATTCAGGCTGACATCGCGGGGAAAAAGGCAACTTTGGCGAGTAAACCGAACAAAGCGAGAAAAATGTCTACGACTAAGCTCCAAATGCGGTTGTCTTGAGTTTTGAATCGGTCTTCTAAGCTACCGAGCCGTTGATCAATGCTCTTGAATCGTTCGTCTGTTGTGGCCTCTAGGCTATTGAAACGCTCATTCAGCGTAGAGAGTGAGACTTTCATCTCTACAACATCTGTAGAGATAGTGTCTATTTTTCTGTCGAGATTTTCGATCAGGTTGCGAATGTTGGTGTCAATGGCTTGAGTCATGGACTACTTCTTTGCGTTTCAGTTGTGGTTACGATAAGGCATCTCTTCAAGATCTTCAAATTCTTTGTAGTAGGCTGCAATATTTGAGTCAATCATGCCTTTATTGGCATGGTAGTAGGCTAGAGCTGCATAAACCTGTGCTTCTGACAGATGTATGCGCTCAGAAGCAATTTCTTCAGGCTTCATTCCTGCATTGAAATCAATGGCAACATTCTGTACTGCTGTCCGAGTCCCAGCAATTCGAGGACGACCGCCACACACTTCAGGGGTTTGAATAATGAATGTAACAATATCAATTGCTGTTTGCATTGCTGAAAAAAGAACCTTTGCCTCTATGGTATCTCAGCGAAACTTACATTAGCGTGTGTTTGAAAAAGATTGATTGCCCTGCGTTGGCCCCGTAAATCCCACCTCCTGGGGGACTTCAAGCTTCAGAATTTCCTAAAATGAGGAGCAGCAGTGCAAGGTTGAGCGATTTCATAATGAACTCACTGCTTACTTCTCTCACGACTAGCAAAGTAATCAAATAAAGTACTTACTAAAACGCCCATGTAAACGTAACCCATGAGTGATTCAGTAGCAGCGTAAAGTCCAGGGCTATTTCATTCTAAATAAAGAGGTAAGAGTTTTGAGTCCAAAGCCTGAGTGGCGTTGCGCTTGAGCCATATTATCAAAGCCCATATCCCGATACAGATTGAGCGCTAAATTACGACCAATGGCCCAAGTTTGAATGAGTGGAGCCGTTCGAATCCGCGAAGCATCTTCGCCTTGGGTCACATCTCGAACATAATGCACCTTATTTTCAACCCCCCAATAGCCCCGAATCCGGTCGCCAATCG
>JBAUJD010000258.1:0-17657 GCA_049683515.1 Thermosynechococcaceae cyanobacterium
CTCCTGAGCATAGTGATTTCCTTCTAAGAGCCATCTTTCAGTAACCAGAAATATTGAACGAAGCTCTTGAACTCTATTTTCGGAGTATAGACGGGCTGTGTAACGTGCTAAATCGTTTAAAATGAGATACAGAGGTAAACCCTCTTCTGCTGTGTTCTTGTCATCTTCCCATTCAGATTCGAATTTTTGCCAAACCGGCAAAAAATCAGGAGAACATTCCAAAATAGGACACATCATGTTTTCTTGAGTGATGGGTGGCATCTCACATTTCGGTGCTGCATCTCACGAACAGCTAGGGTCTTTAGGCTCTTCACTTAGATATCTCTCCGGCCTGCTCCAGCGTGATGATCGATCAGGCTGACGCGACAAATTTACGGCTTCTCTGCCGCTTTCTGCCTGCTTCTTGCGTAGGTCTGCAAAGATTGCGTCCAAATCGTAGTTGAACGATTTTGCATACTCTTCACGAATTTGATGGATCTCTTCGACAATTTCATCTTTCCACATAACTTAATTTCCCATTAGTTCGTTGGGTGTGCAAAGGACAGGGAGGACATAGCCTAAATCAAGACTAATCTCAGCCAGCTTTCCCTGGATTTGAGCGTTAGCAATATGCTTACAGTTCCAAGTTAGCAAGCTGTTAAATAGCCCAAAATGCTGGTTTCGATATAGACGGATTCACTCATATAGAATCAGTTTGGAACCTTTCCATGCTACGCCTGTTTGACTCAGGGGAATATTGCCTGAGATCGCAAACAACACAAACTTCGCGCTCACGGGGGACTTTACTCTCGAACGCCATCCCACATTGAACAGGCAAAAGCGGAGTTTGAAGTAGGGAATCTGTATATAAATCGGATTATTACGGATGTGATTGAATACTTGGCATCCCAACCTTCTAAAGTTCGAGATTCTCTTGGGACGGATGCCAAAAACGAGTCACGCTGATGCGCTTCGTGTCCTCTTTGACTCGATACACAATGCGATATGGAAGGTCAGGTGAGCACCATGCCATTTTAAGTAGGGCTGCAGGGTTTGACGAAGAAGGGTAACCTGATCCATGGGGTTTCGTTGGTAGAGGTAGTATTCTTCATGAAACCTTACCTCACACTAAGCTTCAAACTTTTTTCCTGTACTAAGGTTGCATTTATAGAATGGGTTCGCTAAGCTAGCGGCACATTCTTATTTTTTGGTCCTTTGACCCTGTCACGCCTTGAGTTCCTGTCGTTTCAATTGAATTAGAGTGCGGGGTTTGAATTTAGCCCTAATGCTCTATACTTGGGGCCAACACCTCATAGCCTGAACGTTACACTGCTTATCTTTGTCTACTCTGGGGCTATGTTTCAGTTGCCGCTGAATGTATTAGACCGTTATTCGCCTAGCTACTATGAGTGCTCTACCTAAACCTGTTCAATCCCTTTCAAGTTCTGCGTCTCCGCAGCAGCTTCGCCCGACCCAAACTCGTGCGGGGCAAAGAACGCAGGCCATAGAGACGATTTTTGTCGTAGGGATAAACAGCCTCTTGATTGGTGTTGGTATCTATACCCTATCTAACTTGCTCCCCCATCAGTTGGCTCAGCACCAAAAGCTGCAGGCTATTCGCGTCGAGACAGCAGAAACAAATAGCCGAGTTGAGCAACTCAAGAACGACTATAAAAACAGTTTTTCGCCTCGTGAACGTCAGCGCATTGCTGAAGAGCAGGGGTACCTGACCGGCGAGAAAAGCCTTCAGCTCAACTGGAAACAATAGACGATCTTATCCATCGGCTGACCGATTCAAACTATTTTCTGTAGAGCTGCAGTGTGGCGAGGCTATACTGCAGCTTCACTTTGAAGTTTCTTCGAAAACTGCATTGGTCGTCCTCAATGTCAGTTCCTTCAATATGACGGTAAACTGCATCTAGGTAAAAATCATAAGGTTCTATGACGCAGTATTTCTTTTCCCTTCTTTTAGCAGGCTGTTTGGTCTGTTTAGGCTTCTTCTCACCCCCGGCTGGGGCCGTTTCTGCATTGCCAGCAGCATTGCCAGGGCTATCCAGCTTTTTTGCGGGCAGTGCGCCTGACATTGGTGTTCAAAATGGACAGCTTACGCCCTGTCCCGATTCACCTAACTGCGTCGTGAGTCAAGGGGCTGATCTTGATCATGAGATTGACCCGATTCGCTACCAGAGCGATCGCGATACTGCCCGAGCGGCACTCTTGAAAGTCTTGACGGTGGTTCCGAATACAGCGGTGGTCGAACAGCGAGACGATTATATTCGGACTGAATCGGCCAGTAAGCTTTTGGGCTTTATTGATGACGGCGAGTTCTATTTTTCGGCTGAGGACAACGTGATTGAAGTACGCTCCGCCGCTCGCCTTGGAGAATCGGATCTGGGAGTCAACCGCAGGCGTCTTGAGCAAATTCGTCTTGCCCTCGCTGATTTAGGGGTTTAGAGCGTCAGGCCGAGAAATTTGCTCTGCTGCGATAACTCAATACAACAGATCTACGTTCTGAGAGTGTGCCGCCAGAGACCTCTCGAGCATTCGCAACGGGAAGAATTGAGGATAGGCGAGGGGGAACGAGGTCATCTCTAATTGAACATCTGGCAACTGCGATTCAGTATACCCAGACGAGCCGTTTAGGGTGACAATAGACCACTGGGGGGTTGTGTCGCGGCCCTAAGCAGCACAGCTCTTGAACAATGTATAGGCATAGAGATGGAAATCAACCGAATTAAGCCTGTTCGGGGCATGAGTGATGTTCTGCCAGACACCTGTGCTGCCTATCAAGCTGTTGAGACAAAGCTGCATCACTGTTTTGAGCAGTTCGGCTATCGCCCTATCCAGGTGCCCCTTGTCGAGCATACCGAGCTATATCTCCGCAAGTCTGGCGAAGAAATCGTCACGCAGATGTATGATTTTGTCTACCAAAATCGACGGCTCTGTCTGCGGCCTGAGATGACGGCCTCTATTATTCGGGCCTACATTGATCACTTAGAGGGTCAAGCGCCCCTGCCAATGCGGCTCTACTACGGTGGCTCTGTCTTCCGCTATGAGCGACCCCAGCGAGAACGGTCCCGGCAATTCTCTCAGGTGGGCGTCGAGCTGCTCGGCTCTGCTGGCCCCATGGCCGATGCCGAAGTGATCTGGACGGCCTGCCGCAGTCTCAACCAGTTGGGTCTTCGTAACTATCGAATTGTAATTGGTCACATTGGTGTACTGGAAAAGTTTTTAGAAGGGCTACAGTTGGGTAGCCGATTGCAAAACGTGCTGCTCAGCAGCACCGATCTACTGCGATCTGAGCAGGGTCGCCAAAAAGTTGAGCAACGGCTCCATGAGATTTACCCTGAGTATCAGCCCTCTGCTGATGCGTCCCTCACCTCTGAGCCGGAGGGGCAGCTTGATAAACTGGTCACGCTTTTCCAGCACCTCAATGATGCTGATGCAAAGGCTGCCATTCTAGAACTTCTGAGTAACCTCAATGTTGATTTAAAGGGGAGCCGTAGCCCTGAAGAAATTGCATCCCGGCTCTTAGAAAAAATTCACCGGCAAAACCGGATTCCTCTCATTGATAAAGCCCTAGAGTTTATGGTGGAGCTATCTACCCTGGAGGGAGAACCCTTCGAGGTATTGGAGCAGGGCAAAGCGCTCTTGCCCCGGTACGGCATTGATATTGCTCCCCTAGAAGAGCTGCGCCACATTTTTGAAGTCCTTAAGCTCTATGACCTTGACTGGCAGCAGGTTAACCTTGATTTAGGATTAAGCAGGGGGCTACAGTACTATACCGGCACAATTTTTGAAATTCACCATGAGGCGCTAGACACAGAGCGACAGCTCTGCGGGGGGGGGCGTTACGATGAGTTGGTGACGACGCTGGGCGGAAGCTATAGCACCCCTGCCACTGGTTTTTCCTTTGGATTAGAGCAGGTCTGCGTCGCCCTTGAAAGTGAAGGGCACCTAAATGTGGGCGATCATCTTACGTTTGATGCTTTTGTGATTGCGCTAGAAGCGGAGCAGCAGGGTTATGCGATCGCAACCGCTGAACACCTCCGCAATCAAGGCTTCAAGATTGAGCTAGCGATTCGAGAGCGCAGTGTCTCAAAGAATTTTCAATACGCTGAGACGCAAAAGTTCCCGTTTGTGATTGTGGTTGGTGCAGATGAACAGGCACAGTCAATGGTGACGCTGCGAACGCAATCAGAGCAAGAAGGGCAACGCCTAACCCTAGAAGAAGCGGCCCAGAAGATTTTAAATACTAGAGCAGAGGCTGTTTTATGAGCGATCGCAAAGTTCGCCTAGCGCTACCCAGCAAAGGAGCCTTGGGCAAGCTGACCATGGATTTGCTAGCTAATATTGGCCTCAAGGTGAACCGCCCCAACGACCGGCAGTACGTAGCAACGATCCCGGCGGTGCCTGAACTTGAGGTCTTGTTTCAGCGGGCCGCAGATATCTTTGTTAAGGTCCATGAAGGCAGCGCCGACCTAGGCGTAACCGGCTATGACGTGGTCTCAGAGGACGATCGCGGCGATGGAACCGTCATTACGGCTTACGAAACCCTGGGATATGGCAAATGCGAAGTTGTGTTGGGGATACCCAATAGCTGGATTGACGTAACCACCATTGAAGATTTGGCAGAATTGACTCTGCTGTGGAAAGCACAGGGCAAACCACTACGAATAGTGACAAAGTATAAAAATCTCACCAAGAAACTGCTGTTTGATAAAAACATTACTAACTTTGTTTTAGTGGATGCTAATGGTGCCCTAGAAGCGGCCCCCAGCATGGGCTATGCCGACATGATTTCTGACGTCACCAGCACGGGCACAACCCTACGAGAGAATAATCTCAAGCAATTGGCTGGCGGGAAGATTCTGAAGTCTCAAGCCTGTTTAATCGCCAATCGTACGGCCTTAAAATCACCCGTTGCCTTAGAGATTACTCAGCAAATTTTAGAGCGCATTGAAGCGAATCAAGAGGCAAAAAAATATACCTCAATTACCGCTAATGTAAGGGCGGGATCGATGGATGAAGTGGGGGCTTTACTCACCAATGGGGGGCAACTCCATGAGCTGACAGGAATGCGTGGGCCAACCATTTCTAAGGTGTATACCCACGGGCAAGGCAATGGTGACTGGTATGCGGTCACGGTTGTTGTCAATCAGGAACATCTTTTTCAGGCAGTGCAGCATCTGCGTCGAGTGGAGGGTCAAGATATTACCGTATCGCCGCCTCGGTATGTGTTTGGGCCAACGAGTAAAAGTGCTGAGGCACTGTTGTTGCAGTTGTCGTCATAGTGCTTTTCATCAAGAGGTTGGTGGCTATTGGTCCGACTTGAGTCATCGGCGTTACATGACAGAACCTAGGCGGCATTCATTTAATATTGTAAACAGAGAAAGTTCCGGTTTTCTTGAGCACTCCCGCCCCTTAAACAGAAGGTTCTATGTCTCATCCCCTGTACGTTGCGTTTATTTGGCACCAGCACCAACCGCTCTATAAAAGTCGGGTGACGGGTGACTATCGAATGCCTTGGGTACGGCTGCACGGCACTAAAGATTATCTTGACTTAGTGCTGCTGCTAGAACGTTATCCCAAGCTGCATCAGACGGTGAATCTGGTGCCGTCGTTGATTGCCCAGATTGAAGACTATGTGGCAGGCACCGCTCAGGATCCTTATTTAGTTGCCTCGCTACAGGCGACCGAAAACTTGTCCCGTGAGCAGAAAGTGTTTATTCTGAGCCACTTTTTTGATGCTCACCACCAAACCCTAATCGACCCACACCCGCGCTACGCAGAGCTATATCACCAACATCAAGAGCAAGGCCAAGATGGGTGTCTTGAGCAGTGGGGACCGCAGGACTATAGCGATTTGATGGCTTGGCATAACCTAGCCTGGATTGATCCACTCTTTTGGGATGATCCTGCGATCGCAACGTGGCTAGAGCAGGGCCGTAATTTTTCACGTTCAGACCGCAAAGATATTATTGCCAAGCATCGAGAGATTCTGAGCCGCATTTTGCCCCAGCATCGCAAGATGCAAGAGTCTGGACAACTTGAGGTAATTACCTCCCCCTACACCCACCCTATTTTGCCGCTGTTGGCCGATACCCAGTCGGGTCGAGTGGCGGTGCCGAATATGGAGCTGCCCAATACCCGATTTCAGTGGCCGAACGATATTCCTCGGCATCTGCAGCGAGCCTGGGATCAGTATATGGATCGCTTTGGCTGCAAACCTCGCGGCCTGTGGCCGTCGGAGCAGTCGGTGAGTCCTCAGATGCTGCCCTATGTCGCCCAGCAGGGGTTTAAGTGGCTCTGTTCCGATGAAGCGGTGCTGGGCTGGACGAAGCATCACTTCTTCCATCGCGATGAGTCGGGCAATGTCTGTGAGCCAGAGATTCTTTATCAGCCCTATCGCCTCAAAACCGAGCAGGGTGATCTGTCTATTGTGTTTCGAGACCACCGCCTATCGGATTTAGTGGGCTTTACTTACAGCGCCATGGATCCGCAAGAGGCGGCCTCTGACTTGATTGGGCATTTAGATGCGATCTCATCCACCCTAAAGTCTCGACAGTCGGGCGGCGGCACCGCCCTAGAACAGCCCTGGCTCGTCACCATTGCCCTTGATGGCGAAAACTGCTGGGAGTTTTACCCCAAAGACGGACTGCCGTTTTTAGAGAGTTTGTATGGGCAATTGAGCGATCGCACCGACCTTAGCCTCGTCACCGTCTCTGAATACTTAGACCAATTTCCGGCACGAGCGACCTTACCGGCTCAAACACTCCACAGCGGCTCTTGGGTAGACGGCAGCTTCACCACCTGGATTGGCGACCCGATTAAAAATCGAGCCTGGGATTTACTGACTGAAGCGCGACAAACCTTGGCCTATCACCCCGAAGCCACCGAAGAGACAAACCCCGCAGCCTGGGAAGCACTGTTCGCCGCAGAAGGATCTGACTGGTTTTGGTGGTTTGGCGAAGGGCATTCCTCTAACCACGACGCCATGTTCGATCAGCTCTTTCGAGAGCATTTGACTGCGCTTTATCAGGCACTGAAGGTACCCGGACCAGAGGTCTTGCAGTATCCCCTCGAAGACCATCAACCGATGCTGGATCACCAGCCCCAAGGGTTTATCCACCCTCATATTGATGGCGTTGCCGATGAGCAAGACTGGGATCATGCCGGGCGTATCACCGTGGCAGGTGCGCGGGGGACTATGCACAAAAGTAGTACGGTGCAGCGGCTTTGGTATGGCCTTGATCACCTCAATTTTTATCTGCGATTTGACTGTCAGATCGGCAAGAGGCTTGGGGTAGACTCGCCACCTGAACTGCATTTGCTTTGGTATTATCCTGGGCAAACCATGCACAACAGCGCCGTCCCGCTGACAAAAATCCCAGATGCTGCTCCTCTCAACTATCTGTTTCACCATCATCTCAAAATTGATCTACGTCAGGATGAGGTCTCTCTGCAGGTCGCAGGCGATGAAGAGCCTTGGTATAAGATTTCCCATCAGGTTCAGATGGGGTTAGATCAGTGTCTAGAGCTTGCAGTGCCTTGGCACGATTTACATGTGGAACCCGATTGGCACGTGGAGTTAATTGCGGTCCTCGCCAATGAAAATGAGTTTGTTGAGTATTTGCCAGAGAACGCATTGATTCCCTTGCAGGTGCCCTAGTGTTGCGTCAGGACCTCAACAGCTTTTCACTTGCCTCTTAGCTCCAAGCTTGAAATCAAGACTTGTTGGCTGCAAAATCTTTCTCGGCCCCCTAAATCCCCCATCCTGGGGGACTTTGAATCTGTGCCTAGACGTGATTTGGTGCTTGAAATCTCTAGGAATCTTTCTCTTGAATTGGACCAAACATCCATGGGAGAAAACAGTTAAAGTCCCCCACAAGTATTGGATTTAGGGGGCGAGTGCAATAGCGAAAGACATGGAAATCTTAATCTTTCGATTGAGATAGTCTTTGCGCCGTGCGTAAAATCTGCCCTGCCAACATCGCCGCCCCAAAGCCATTGTCAATATTGACCACCCCCATACCCGTTGCACAGGAATTGAGCATCGTCAGCAGCGGGGCCAGTCCATTAAAGCTAGCGCCGTAGCCAACGCTGGTGGGCACCGCAATCACGGGCACATCGGCCAGACCTGTCACTACGCTCCCCAGCGCTCCCTCCATGCCTGCCACGACGATTAAGACCTCAGATTCAGCGATAATCTCGCGATTGTTGAGCAATCGATGGATACCTGCCACACCCACATCCCAAAGGCGCTGCACCTTAAATCCACACAGGGCTGCTGTTGTCGCGGCTTCTTCTGCAACGGGCAAATCAGCAGTTCCCGCCGTAATGATGCCAATCTGCCCTTGATGATGCGGTAGGTCTGGGGGAAGGGCAGTGGCGCAGATTCTGGCTTGGTCGAAATAGTGCAGTGTCTGTAGCTCTTGCTTAAGCTGATCGTAGACTTCTGGTGAAATGCGGGTCGCCATCACACAGGGAGAGTGGGCTTCCATTGTGGCAAAAAGCTTGATTAATTGTTCTGGGGTTTTGTCCTGGCCCCAAATCACTTCTGGGAAGCCTGTTCGTAGGGCGCGGTGATGATCAACACGGGCAAAATCGCCCACTGGCTCATAGGTAAAGTATTTGAGCTTGTTGAGCGCGGCGTCAGGGCTAAGATCGCCAGCGGCAACGTTGCGTAGTAGTTGATGAAGGGCGTCAGGATTCGTCACAGGGTTGGGGTGAAGGGTCGCTTTAATTTTAGAAGTTCTGCTGTGCGATCGCATCCCATTCCCTATTTTTCCCATCTGAATATCTCAGAAGCATTGTCAGGCTTCAACAAAGTTGATTACTCTGAAGGGAGTTAGGACGGTTTGTTAATAAGAGGAGTACTCACCATGGACACCAATAACCCTGCAGAACTTTTGAAGAAAGGCTTTCAGGTCTCGCTCGGAGCCGCCACATCCCTTGCTGAATCACTCCAGGACGAGCGCAAGCGTGAAGAGAATTTGTCTCAGCTCAATCTGGGCTTTGATAAAGTAGCCGAAATCTGGGCCGAGAAGGGGGCCGTCACCGAGATTGAAGGCCGCAAAATGATTGACAACATGATGGAGCAATACGGTTCTAAGTCCAATACCTACTCAACCCCAGGGACAACACCAGTCCAATCGCCCGGTGTTGACTCAGGACTGCATCAAGAACTGCGTGACCTCACGACTCAACTTGCGGCGATTCGGGCCGAGATTGCACAAACTGGCTCTGACGCCGCAACTTAGATGCATATTCAGGCCATTGCCCAAGCATTGAATGCGGAGGTTAATGCTGAGCTTGATTTCGAGATTACGGGTGTGGCTGGGATGGCAGAAGCAAACTCCCGTGAGATCACCTTTCTGTCTAATCTCAAATACACGAGCCAAGTTCAGCACAGTCAAGCGGCGGCCATTTTGGTGGCCCCCAGTTTTGAAGGGACTGCGCCTATGCCGCTATTACGGGTGGCTGATCCCTACCTTGCCTTTGCCCAGGCCATTGAACTGTTTCACAGCAAGCCGCTTCCTGATCGCACTATTCACCCCACCGCTGTTTTAGGACAGGGAGTGACGCTGGGCCAAAACGTTTCCCTTGGAGCCTATGTGGTGATTGGCAACCACGTCACCATTGGCGATGGGGCGACGCTCTACCCCCACTGTGTTATTTACGATCAGGTCACTATTGGAGCCAACGCGATTCTCCATAGTCATACAGTGGTGCGGGAAGGGGTGCAGGTGGGAGATCGCGTCATTCTGCAGAACCATGTGGTCATTGGTGCTGATGGCTTTGGGTTTGTGCCCTGTGCTGACGGCACCCTCTATAAAATTATGCAGGCAGGCACCGTTGTTCTCGAAGCGGATGTCGAAGTCCAAAGCCTCTCCGCTGTTGATCGAGCCACCATTGGGGTTACTCAGGTCGGTAAAGGCACCAAAATTGATAACTTAGTCCAGGTGGGGCATGGCTGCGACATTGGTCAACATACGCTGCTCTGTGGGCAGGTCGGGCTAGCCGGATCGACGAAGGTGGGCAACCACGTGATGATGGGGGGCCAGTCAGGGGCATCGGGGCATTTAAGTATTGGCGATCGCGCCGCCATTGGCGTTCGTGGCCTTGCGGTGCAGTCCGTCGAGCCAGGAACTCAAGTCTGCGGCTATCCGGCAATGGATAACAAACTTTGGCTGCGGGTGATTGCTGAAACCAAAAAGCTGCCTCAGCTTGTCCGCAGATTACGTAACATTGAGCAAAAAATAGGCTTGTAGGTGAGCGGTCGGTCTAAAAAAGTCGCGATCGCTCTTTATCCATCACCCACAGCGTATCCCAGTCATGGAGATAGAAAAGGGTAAAACAGGCAGCCAACATCGGCCAAGCCGCAAAGAAAAGTAGATTCCCTTCAGCATAGGGCGCAAAGTATTTCTTAAATGCCGACAGCGTAGACACCGAATGCAAAAACAGGACGGCACCATAGGACAACCGCTTTTTGAAACCCAGCACAAAGGCCACGATGATCACAAGCTGGATGACGCCGATAATGTAGATCGGCACATTGCCTAAACCAGCAATAAAGTAAAACTTCTCAAACACCGCCGCCGCATGGGATGGATTAAGAAACTTGTCCAGTGTCCACATCAGCATGACCAAAAAGATGCTTAGACGCAGGATGAAGAACGCTACAGGAATACGTCGGTGGGTCGTTCTCAGCATGTTGTTTTCCGATCAGGACGGATCCCATTATCAATGCTGAGGGGACCGGCTCCTGCATAAATGATCATGAATAATCCACCCATTAGTCCTAAATTCTTCAAAAAAGCGTTGGTTTGCTCTGGATCAGCGATCAGATTATGGAACAAAAGACTCGCAGGCACTAAAAATAGGATCAGTAGACCGGCCCCCAGCCGAATGCGATAGCCCAGCAGCAAGGATAAACTGCCGAGGAGCTGAAATGCAATTGTACCCACGGCCAATACACCCGACAGGGGTAAGCCCGCTCCTGCAATCGTTTGCTGAAAGCTAGAGAAGCCCAGTAAATGTGAAATGCCTGCTTTTACAAAAATGAGAGACAAACAGATCCGAGCGGTAAGCGGAAGATACTGCATTGCGATCGCGTTGAATGTTTAGCGTTTTCACCTTAGCGTATGCTGGCCCCTCCCTTCACGATTCCTCTCTTGAGATAAAAAATGAATCCCTTTGCCAAACAGAAGCGCTTTGCAAAGGGATCAAGCTATTTTGGGAAATTACCCCACTTAGAGACGGCCCATCTCATCTTTTAGCGTCTGCTAGGATTACAGTGTCTCAGAGCAATCAACGAGTATGGCAAGTACGATCTTAGCCCCTATCCATCAACTGCAGCTTGCACCCGGAAGTTCGGTCAAGATTGCCGATCTCAATTGGTCTGGCTACCAGGCGCTACTGACAGACTTCGGTGATCATCGCGCGGTTCGTCTCACCTATAGCGAGGGAGTGCTGGAAATTAGAATGCCATCCAAGCAACATGAACTGATTAACCGACTAATTGAGAGAATCATCACCACACTCACTGAGGAGTTAGATCTGAGTGTTGTCTCTTTAGGATCGACGACACTGGATCGTGAGGCTCTAGATCGAGGGGTAGAGCCAGACTCTTGTTTTTATATTCAAAATGCGGCTCAAGTTAATCCAGAAGAGACTCTGCTACCAGCAAACTTACCGCCCGATCTCATTGTGGAAGTTGATATTACCAGCTCATCCCAGTCACGACTGGCAATCTATCACGCGATGGGTGTTCCTGAAGTTTGGCGCTATCAGAAGGGGCTATATATTCTGCAGCTTAGAGAGAATGACTATGTTGAGTGCAAAAAAAGCTCAGCATTTCCGAACCTTTCGGCTTCATTCCTTAATAGTTTGATTCAAGCAGGACAGCAGAGCAGAAACCAAAATCTAATCATTCGAGACTTGCGAGATTGGCTCCGTAACCTCCAAAAAGATGCTTGAGAATTGCAGGAGCATCAGGTTTAATCGAGTTGTTCTTCACCTAGGTCAGAGAGCGCTAGCGGTGCATCACCAGGGGTGCGAAGATTTTCGACCAATGCCTGAATCTCTGGCGGCGGTGGCGGGGTCAATCGGGACACGACCAAAGTAACCACTAAGTTCAACAACATGCCAATGGTGCCAATGCCCTCAGCAGATATGCCAAAGAGCCAGGGTTCCATGCCGACAAACTTAATGCCGACAATATAGGCAGTGGTGAATAGTAAACCCACGACCATCCCTGAGATTGCCCCTTCTCGGTTGGTGCGCTTGTCAAAAATACCCAGCAAAATAACCGGAAAAAAGCTTGCGGCTGCTAGCCCAAAGGCAAAGGCCACCACCTCAGCGACAAAGCCCGGTGGGTTGATGCCAAAATAGCCTGCAACAGCAATGGCAAAACCCACCATAATCCGGCCCACAAAGACACGCTTGGCCTCCGAGGCATCCGGGTTAATCATGCGGTAATAGACATCGTGGGCAATCGAGCTAGAAATCACTAGCAATAGCCCCGATGCGGTAGATAGCGCCGCAGCAAGACCACCCGCCGCCACTAGAGCAACCACCCAGGGAGCCAGCTTCGCCACCTCTGGCGTTGACAGCACAATAATGTCGCGATCAATGGTGATTTCAGAGGTTTTCTCGTCCGGCGTCAGCGAAATCGTGCCGTCGCCGTTTTTATCTTCTAGGGTGAGTAGACCTGTGTTTTCCCATTTGGTCACCCAATCGAGCTGCCGCACTTCCTCAATTTTTTGATTATGGAGCGTATCGATCAGGTTGTAGCGAGCAAAGGAAGCAACGGCGGGGGCAGTTGTATACAAAATCGCAATGAATAAAAGCGCCCAACCTGCAGAATAACGAGCCGCCCGAACGTTAGGAACCGTATAAAAACGGACAATCACGTGGGGTAAGCCTGCGGTCCCCACCATCAGGGCCACCGTAATCATGAGAATATCCAGCATCGATTTGTTGGCGAAGGGCTGGGTATATTCTTGAAAGCCTAGATCCACTTGTAAGGCGTTGAGCTTAGGGACGATATCGCTGAAGGTAAACGCGATCTGCGGAATCGGGTTGCCAGTGAGTTGCCATGCGATCGCACCTGCCGGAATCAAATAGGCCACGATCAAAATCAAATACTGCGCCACCTGGGTCCAGGTGATCCCCTTCATGCCGCCAAGGATGGCAAAGAAGGCGACAATCACCATCCCAATCACCACCCCAGTATTCACATCCACCTGCAGGAAGCGGCTGAAGACGATCCCCACCCCCCGCATTTGCCCCGCGACGTAGGTCAGGGAAACGAAGATTGCGGCCACCACCGCCACCAGTCTGGCCCAGTTTGAGTAATAGCGATCCCCGACAAAATCGGGCACGGTATATTTGCCAAACTTCCGTAAATAAGGCGCAAGCAACAGAGCCAGAAGCACATAGCCGCCGGTCCATCCCATCAAATAAATAGAGCCGTCATATCCCAAAAATGAGATTAATCCCGCCATTGAGATGAAGGACGCCGCCGACATCCAGTCCGCCGCCGTCGCCGCACCATTGGCAATGGCCGGAACACCCTGATCGGCGACGAAAAACCCCTTCGTATCTGT
Source organism: Thermosynechococcaceae cyanobacterium (assembly GCA_049683515.1). Lineage (GTDB taxonomy): Bacteria > Cyanobacteriota > Cyanobacteriia > Thermosynechococcales > Thermosynechococcaceae > RCC1774. The sequence goes on from JBAUJD010000258.1 coordinate 13,593, forward strand.
GACCCGCGATCGCCAGCCGATATACAGATAAATCATGAACGTGATGATCACAAAAATGATCGTCCAAACTTCAACGGTCATGGCTGTTACTGGTCCTTATTTTTGAACGTGCGATCAAGCTTGTCCATCTGCTTGGCATAGACGAAGATTAAGATGACAAATACAAAAATTGATCCCTGCTGCGCCATCCAAAATCCGAAGGGTAAGCGCCCCAAATAAATTTGGTTTAGGGGCTGCACCAGCAGAATACTCATCCCAATGGAGACCCCGGCCCACACGATTAATAGATTACGAATTAGGGCGATGTTCGCTTGCCAATACCTCGATCGTGGACTTGGATCGCTCATAATTTTTCGGCCACTGCAAAATCAATCGCTAGTCTACACCTTGGCGGGGATCATACAGCAAAGAGCATGGGGAGCCGGGGTGGGGTTTGACGTACAAATACCCAGACCTGTATTCTCGGATCAATCAATCTAATCATTTGTATAATTACCGGTCCTCTAAATAGGTAAGACAGGCTAAGAATTTCACCGAAATTCAACCTGGAATCCAGTGCCGAGGGCATTTTGAGCCTGTTTTTAATGATGTTATGATTGCAACACAATGCATCCGTGAGGAAAAGCAATCAGTATGACATTGACACCAGTATCTCCGGTGGTTTTGGTCATATTAGATGGCTGGGGGCACCGCGATGACCGCGACGGAAACGCGATCGCAGTGGCAAAAACTCCCGTCGTCGATAGTCTTTGGCAAACCTATCCCAGCACCCTAATTGAAACGTCTGGCAAGGCTGTGGGGCTTCCCGCAGGGCAAATGGGTAACTCTGAAGTGGGTCATCTGAATATTGGTGCCGGTCGGTCGGTCCCTCAAGAGCTGGTCAGAATTGGGGATGCGATTGAGAATCGGACCCTGCACACCAACGAAGCCCTCGTGGGCACCTGCCAGACTGTTGTCACAAATAAAAGCAAGCTGCATTTAATTGGATTGTGCTCTCAAGGAGGGGTTCATTCCCACGTCAACCATCTGGTCGCCCTCTTAGAATTAGCCAAGGAACAGGGCGTCGGTGATGTCTGCATCCACGCCATTATGGACGGTCGAGATACACCGCCTACCCAAGGCCATCAAGAAATTCAGCGCCTGCAGGCAGAAATTGCCCACTGCGGGATTGGTCGCATCGTGACCCTCAGCGGTCGGTATTACGCAATGGACCGTGATAACCGCTGGGACCGAGTTGAGAAGACCTACAAAGTTTTGACGGAAGACACATTCTCTTACCCCCCTGATTGGTCAGCGTTAGATGTGATTACCGAAGCCTACGATCATGAAATCACCGATGAATTTTTGACCCCAGCCCGGATTGCACCAGGGGCCGTTGAAGCCGGAGATGGCGTCATTTTCTTTAATTTTCGTCCCGATCGCGCTCGTCAACTCACACGAGCCTTTATTGACCCAAACTTTGACGGTTTTGAGCGCCCTTTCATTGAGCCACTCAAGTTCACGACCTTTACCCAGTACGACCCCCGCTTCCCCGTCGAGGTGGCCTTTGCCCCCCAAGACCTGACCCATATTCTTGGCGAAGTGATTGCTGAGCATGGTCTCAAGCAACTCCGGATTGCCGAAACAGAAAAATACGCCCACGTCACCTATTTTTTCAATGGCGGCATCGAAGATCCGCTGCCGGGAGAAGATCGGGTCATGGTGGCTAGCCCCATGGTGCCTACCTACGACAAAGAGCCTGCCATGTCGGCGGTAGAGGTGACGGATAAAGCGATTGCATCTATTCAGAAGGAGATCTATTCCCTTGTGGTTCTTAACTATGCCAACACCGATATGGTGGGCCACACCGGCCTTATGGATGCCACGGTGGAGGCAACAGAAGTAGTAGATCGCTGTGTGGGTCGCTTGCTAGAGCAGGTCAACAAAGTGGGCGGCACGATGCTGATTACCGCCGACCACGGCAACGCAGAGCTGATGTGGGATGAGAACGGTAATCCTTGGACTGCCCACACCACCAATCCGGTCCCCTTTATTGTGGTAGAAGGTGAAGGCCGCAAAATTCCGGGACACGGCACTGAAATACCCCTGAGAAGCGATGGCTGTCTCGCGGATATTGCCCCCACAATTTTAGAGATTCTGCAGTTGCCCAAGCCCGATGAAATGACGGGGCGCTCTATCATTGAGCCGCTAGGCTTTGAAGTGAAACCCAATAATGGCCCGGTACGAATCCGGCTTTAGTCAAAGCTGACGGGCAGAAGGTTATACTCTATAAAGCGTAAGGGACGTCCTTGTCGTCTGTTTCTCAGCGACCCATCCCTCTATGCGTAGACTTCATTTATGTTTATACCGCTATGTTGATTAAGATCTTGCAGGGCATTTGGGCCTTCTCAGCCATTGGCTCCATTATTTTAGTGCTGCTGCACAGTCCAAAAGGCGAGGGTCTTGGTATCGGCGGTCAAGCTCAACTTTTTAGCAGCACTAAAAGTGCTGAAACAACGCTTAACCGTGCCACATGGACCCTTGTTGCGCTTTATATGGGGCTAACGGTTGTGCTGAGCGCAGGCTGGCTCGGGTAGCGTTTTGATGGGCCGCACCGTTCGCTGGAGAATTTGGCCCTGGATATTGGGGACAATGTTTTGTCTCATCATTGTTCTGGGGCATCATCTGCCGTTGAGCGCTAACGCCCCTGCAAAGCTGTTAGCGCCTGCCCCTCAGGTTCATCCCTTGCCAGGTTCTTTGGCCGCTTGGCAAGATTCGGCGCAGCAGGGAGACTACTTTGATTCTTTGCAGATGCCGAAGGCCGGTGCCTTAATTTGGAGTCAGTTCCCGATCCGAATCTATGTCGGTCCTGCTGCGGTTTCAACATCCGATCTGACCGACTGGCAGCAGGCAACCAACGCTGCAATTGCCGATTGGCAGCCATATCTACCGCTGGCGTTAACGCAAGATTCTAAGGCCGCAGACATTATTATTGAGAACCACAAGCCTGAGAGCCGCAGTGGTGATCGGGTCCGAGCCGCCGAAACGCGCTGTTTCGACTTTTATGCCGACGAGTTCAACCGGCTCAACCACCGCTGTCGGATCAATATTAGTCCGAACCAGCCTGGAACCCAAAAACACAGGATGGCCTCGGTTCGCCATGAACTGGGGCATGCGCTGGGTATTTGGCGAGGGCATAGCCCGTCAGAGACAGATGCTCTTTATTTTGAACAGGTGCGAACGCCTCCCAAGATTTCAGATCGAGATATCAATACTTTAAAGCGGGTGTATGAGCAGCCGACGCGCTTGGGCTGGCCGTTACCCTCCTCTACCCGTCCGGAGTAACACATGGATCTTTATCAGCAGGTGCTGCGTCCGTTGTTGTTCTCTGGTCTTAAAGCAGATCCTGAAGCCGTTCATCGCCGGTTTATGCAAACCTGCGGGTGGCTGAACCCACGTTGCGATCGCATCCCCGTCTCTGGCCTCCTCCAGCGCTGGGGCCAGTCCTGCAGTGTTGAAGATGCCCGCCTATCGCAAACGCTTTGGGGGCTAGAGTTCCTGAACCCGTTGGGGCTGGCGGCTGGCTTTGATAAAGATGGCGTGGCGACGAACCTGTGGCCCAATTTTGGCTTTGGCTTTGCCGAGGTGGGGACCGTCACGCTCCATGCCCAATCGGGTAACCCCAAGCCCCGCTTGTTCCGTCTACCCCAGGATCAAGCCGCCATTAACCGCATGGGCTTTAATAACTTGGGGGCTGAACAGATGGCGGCGATGCTGGCTACCTCTAAGAAGCATCGATCCCATCGCTATCCCCTGGGCATTAATCTGGGCAAGTCTAAGGTGACGCCCTTAGAGCAGGCGGCGGCAGACTATGTGGGTAGCTTTCGGTTGCTTAAGCCCTATGGGGACTATTTTGTGGTCAATGTGAGTTCGCCCAATACGCCAGGGTTGCGATCGCTCCAGGCCACGGAGCAACTTGAGCCAATCTTGGCAGCGCTCCAGCATGAGAACACTGATCATAAGCCGCTCTTGATCAAAATTGCGCCGGATTTAGCTTGGGACGATATTGATGCGATCGCAACCCTA
>JBAUJD010000259.1:0-2188 GCA_049683515.1 Thermosynechococcaceae cyanobacterium
GAAGAGATGGAAGCCGCCTTTTTACGCCAAGATTGCTTATTCCTCAATTTTGATCCGGTTGATGAATCCATCGCTGGCCCACCCTTTACAGGAGATCTGGACCAAGACGGCATGGAGCCGATGTTTGGCAGCATCCATCCCTTAGAAGGGATGCGACCTTTCATTGATGAGGAAGAGGCTGTCACCCTCACCCTCGCGCTGGAGGCGCTGCATCGCTTCTGGAGCCGTCATGGACAGAAGCTAGAAGTCGATCAGTTCCCAGCTATTAGCGGTCGTTATCAGGTGTCACACCCCCTTTTAGAAAAGGCGGCATCAGTTCAGGTTAAGACCCTCCCTCAGTTGGCGGAGACGCTATGGGCTGACGGATTTAGCGAGGACGATGATAGCAGTTTATTCGTAGGTGGAGCCGCGCCAATTCTGCGTCAGGATTTGATCCCCGACAATGCATTTTTCTCCCTTGGCTCGGTTCCCTGGAATGTTGTCGAGCTTCTGCGTCTCTCTGCACTGCACTACCAAGGTGGCAAGGTTACCATGGCCGGTGATGGCCTGCCGATTCTGATGATTCAGACGTCTCGTCCTAAGGCGAAGGCCATGATTAAGACTCTCAAATCTGCAGGGGGAATTAGGGGGCTAGGGTTTACCTCCGGTTCCAGTCCCTTTGAGCCAGAACCCCTCGATCTTGGGATTTTGAAGACCGAAGATCAGCAGCTCTATCTCTTTGGAGAATACTTCAATACCTCAGCAGTCCATCGCAAGGCAAAGCAAAAGTGGAACCAGCGTATTAAAAAGACGAAGGGCTGGTGCGGATTTTTGATTGCCCAGGGCGTGACCGGCAAGTCACGGGGGGAACCCACCATTAATGATTTTGTGGCGCTTTTTGAGGTCAAGGCACTCTCAGAAAAAGAGTTGGGCCTCGGTACGCTGCAGTTGATGCCCCCTGAGATGTTTCAATAAGCAATCCGTTCCGAGGGTTCCCTTGGTCTATTACAATATGTAAAGGAAATTGTTCGAGATATTTGACTATGCGAATTGCGATCGTGGGCGCAGGACTAGCTGGAATGGTCACCGCTGTGGACTTGGTGGATGCGGGTCACGATGTTGAGATCTTTGAAGCGCGGCCTTTTGTGGGCGGTAAGGTGAGTAGCTGGCTCGACAAAGACGGCAACCACATTGAAATGGGTTTGCATGTATTCTTTGGCTGTTATTACAACCTGTTTGCCTTAATGAAAAAGGTGGGTGCGATCGATGAATTGCTGCTCAAGGAGCATGTTCATACCTTTGTGAACGAAGGGGGCAAGCTCGGCGCTCTAGACTTTCGTTTTATTACGGGTGCTCCCTTCAACGGCCTCAAGGCATTTTTCACGACTTCTCAGCTCTCACTCCGAGATAAGGCCCAGAATGCCTTGGCGCTAGGAACCAGTCCCATTGTCAGAGGCTTGGTCGATTTTGATGGGGCTATGCGGAATATTCGGGCGTTAGATCACATTAGCTTTGCGGATTGGTTCCGAAGTCACGGCGGCAGCAATGGCAGCATTAAGCGCATGTGGAACCCCATTGCCTATGCGTTGGGCTTTATCGACTGCGAGAATATCTCCGCTCGCTGTATGCTGACCATTTTCCAGTTCTTCGCAGTTCGCAGCGAGGCTTCTGTGTTACGGATGCTGTCTGGTTCACCCCATGAACGACTCCACAAGCCCATTGTTGATTATCTCGAAAGCCGGGGCGTTAAGATTCATACGCGCCGCCGCACCTTAGAAATTTTGTTTGAGTCTGACTCTGAGCAAACGCGGGTGACGGGCCTACGGGTTGCCACAGAAGACGGTGAAGAGCAGATTAAGGCTGATGCCTATGTCTGTGCTTGCGATGTACCCGGAGTGCAAAAACTATTGCCCCAAGACTGGCGGCACTGGTCTGAGTTTGACAATATTTTTAAGCTGGAGGCCGTTCCAGTCGCAACGGTTCAGCTTCGTTTTGATGGCTGGGTAACGGAACTTCAAGATCCTGATGCAAGGAAGCATTTGAGTCATGCTGTGGGGTTAGATAACTTGCTCTATACCGCTGATGCAGATTTTTCTTGCTTTGCTGATTTAGCGCTGACCAGCCCCAAAGATTTCTATAAGGAGGGGGAAGGGTCACTAATGCAGTTAGTGCTGACTCCGGGTGATCCCTTTATCAAGCAGAGCAATGA
>JBAUJD010000260.1:0-2280 GCA_049683515.1 Thermosynechococcaceae cyanobacterium
AGTTACTGCTGAACCCTGAGTATCTCTGTGAGAACCATGCAGCCATTAAGTCCTTAGTAGAATTAGCTTGGGCCGATCTTGATAAGGCAGCAGAGTACTTGCTCTCGGTGCCTCGCTCTGCGATTCCGATTCGGTTGTTTTGTATTTTGCCTTTGGTCTTTGCCTACGGCACGCTGCGGGATATCACTAAATCTACGGCGATGCTGGTCTCTGGCGGCAACGTCAAGATTTCACGAGCTGAGGTGAAGTCTCTGATTATGGTGGGTCCAATCGCCGCCGTTAGTAATGGTTTGATTCGCTGGTTAGTGGATCAAGTGAAACAGCAACCTTTTCTTTGGGGCGCTAAGCCTGATTCAGATAAAGCAAGTTTTCATCCCTAAGCTCCACTCATGATGTAAAGGAAGCAGGAGCCATTCAGAAGTGCTGTCAGGACAGCCATTGCAATGGCTCCTTTAACCATGCCCTGTTTGCCTTGGCGCTGCAACCGCATGATTAAGGGTATAACGTAGAGCAACTGCCAGAATAGAAACCCTCCGGCACCCACAAGCAAAACCATTAAACCTCGATAGCCTCCTAGAATCCCTTCGAGCATAAAGCCCAGCGCCAGAATTACGGCTCCTGCTGCGAAATGGAGGGCTAAGACTAACAGTGCCCCTTTAAGAACGTCAAGACCTTCGTTGTGTTCAGTCATGGTGGGTTATTGATCAGATTTTTCAGGGATTGACGCTGCTGACAAAAATAAGCACTTGCAATTAGACCACAGACGGCTGCACTGCATCTGCCTGGATCTGAGCGATTTTTTCATACCCTTCGCTCCCTTCTCGATAGAACAGGTTATAGGTATCAAAGGGAATAATTCGGCCATCGGGATGGGCAATGTGAATGCAGGAGCGCTTCACCGAACGCACATCAAAATTATAGGCGTCTAAAAATTGCACAATCATGACTCGAAAAACATTGTCATAGGTGACTTGATTAGGCACCGGCAGCAAGGGCAGGCAGCACAGCAGTTGCTTAAGAGATGTGGCAGCAGTTTCGGGGGAGTGATTGGTGGCAAATAGCTCAAAAATGCGTTGCTTTAGCTCGGGGTGCTGTTCATATAAAACTGAGTTGGGCAGCAGATCAACGAAGGTAGGGGTATCAAAAAGCCCAGTGAGGGGGATGACTTGCCCCTTGGCTTTGAGGGCATAGGCCATCGCTAGGGAATCGGGGTGGCAGGGGACGGGCAAAATATCCTGCGGTTGAAAGTGGGGGCTTTGCTCTAGAATGGCTCGCCGAACTTCAGTGAGGGTATAGCGATCGCGACCCGCATCAAACCCCTCCAAGCGCCCCGCTACCTGGATCGGTTGAAATGTAACACCCCTTACACAGCGCTGCTGTAGGGCATAATCGATGATTTTGCCAATTTCGTGGTCGTTTAAACCCTTCTTGAGGGTGACCACTAGGGTGGTGGAAAGATTGCGCTCATTGAGATTTGCGATCGCCTGTTCTCGAACTGCGCGCAAATCTTGACCCCGAAGTTCTTCTAAGGTGGCTGCTTCAAAGCTGTCGAACTGCAGATAGATTTCTATGCCCGGTTTATATTGGGTGAGGCGATCGCAAAACGCCTGATCCTGAGCAATCCGGATGCCATTGGTGTTGATCATCAGGTGCTTGATGGGCCTAGCCTTGACAAAATCCATCACCGCAAAAAACTCAGGGTGCAGCGTCGGTTCACCACCACTGAGCTGCACCACTTGAGGTTCCCCCTCATTGGCGACCACCGCATCGAGCATTTGCTCAATGACTGCCAGGGGGCGGTGGCGGCGGGGTTGTTGGCGCTGACCCACCTCGGCGACGCCGGAGTCGGCATAGCAGATGGGGCAAGTGAGATTACAGCGATCGGTGAGTTCAATCAGGGTTAGACAGCTATGCTGCTCATGGTCAGGGCACAAGCCACAGTCATAGGGACAACCATGCCGAATGGGGGTATTGAACCGCAGGGGCATATCCCCCGGCTTAATAAAGGCTTGGGTTTGGCGGTAGTAGTCAATGTCATCAGCAATTAGCACCTCTTCGCGCCCGTGGGTGGGGCAGTGCTTAATCAGGTAGACCCCGCCCTCTTGAAAGACAATTTTGGCCTCTACTTTGCTCAGACACTGCGAACAGAGGCTATTAGTGAGGGCGTAGAACAGGTAGGGGCGAGTGGGCATGGGGCTACTTAGCACTAGAGGATAGTTTGAAGAGCTGGCGCGAACAGTATAGCAATCCCAATAGGCAGGCCATCTGCACCGCACTCAT
>JBAUJD010000261.1:0-4766 GCA_049683515.1 Thermosynechococcaceae cyanobacterium
CTTACCCAAGTACTCGCGCAGAAGTCCTTCGAAAGTTCCAGCAAGAGCGCCTGATCAAGCCCACTACTGCTGGATGGAATATTACCCGTATGGGTGCCGTTCTATTTGCCAAACACATTGAAGAAGACTTCCCTGATCTACAGTCAAAAGCTCCTCGCTTTGTTGTGTATGAGCAAAATAATAAGCTCAACACTCGCATGGATGTCTTCAACAATGAAGGCTATGCCGTCGGCTTCTTAGATTTGGTAAATTTTATCATGGCCCAAACCCCGCAGAGCGAGGTTCTGAGCGGAGCCTTACGTGAATCGGTCAAGATGTTCCCTGAAGAAGCTGTACGAGAGTTGTTGGCTAACGCGTTGATTCATCAGGATTTTTCCCAAACAGGGCCATCCGTCCGCATCGAACTGTTTTCAGATCGCTTGGAAATTAGCAATTTGGGATTGCCTCCAATTGATGCCGAGCGCTTTATTGATGAAGACAAATCTCGTAACGAACGTCTTGCTGATCTCATGCGCCGTCTCAGAATTTGTGAGCGTAAAGGAAGTGGCTTTGATCGTGTCGTCTATGCGACCGAAGTGCATCAACTGCCTGCCCCAGATATTAGATTGGGTTCTGTTCACACGTCCATCGTGCTTTTTGCTCACAAGGACTTCAAGAAAATGGATCGTGACGACCGTATCCGAGCCACTTACCAGCACTGTTGTTTGAAGTACGTAATGAACGAGAAAATGACTAACAGGTCTCTCAGAAAGCGTTTTCAATTACCAGATAAGAAAGCAGAGCCTGTTTCGAGAGCTATTCGCGAAGCCCTGGATAGTGAATTAATTCAGCCTGCTGATCCCTCTGTAACATCTACCCGATATCGGAGTTATATCCCTTTCTGGGCTTGAGTTTCCTGCAGATATAAGCTCCTTGTCGCCCATCTCGCTTGAGAGCCTTGATATGTCAGTTTTTCCTCTGAGGTACTGATGTTTATCCTCTCGCCTCGTCTTTCTATTTTTTATGGCCTCTTTTTTAGACGCTAGTTTCCATTCCACAGCCTCCTCTTTAGATACAAACTACTTTTCGGCAAACTATTTTTGATAAACCCTTGATATATAAGGGTTTCCTTCTTTAGACGCTAATTCCCTTGTGGGCCTTGTCTGTATTCAATCTATGTATAGCAATAGTCGATTCTTTAGCCAGAGAAGCTGCTAAACCAGCCCCGTTTCCAGAAGAAGTAGACGAGGCTGCTGGCGATCGCACCCATCAAAAACCACACCATTGCATAGCCCCAGTCCCAGTTCAGCTCTGGCATATTTTTAAAATTCATGCCGTAGATACCGGCGATGAAAGTCAGCGGGATAAAGATCGTCGAAATCACCGTCAAAATCTTCATCACCTCGTTCATGCGATTGCTGACGGACGAGAGATATACATCCATGAGACTCGCGGCAAACTCCCGATAGGTTTCTACCATCTCTAGAATCTGAATGGCGTGGTCGTGGCAGTCTCGCAGATAGACTTTCACCTCGTTGCTGATTAGAGGGCTATCGTCACGGAGCAGAGATGCTATTGCATCTCTTTGGGACCAGCTCAGCCGCCTCAGGGACAGCAGCTCTCGCTTGAGGGTGTGAACCCGGTTCAATAACTCCGGTGAAGGGTTCGCCATGATTTCATCTTCAAGCACTTCTAGCTGATCGCTATAGGCTTCCATAATGGGGAAAAAGCCATCGACGACAGCATCTAGCAGCGAATAGGCTAAATAGTCTGCCCCCATACGCCGAATCAATCCTTTCTTAAGGCGAATGCGCTTGCGGACCGGCTCAAAGCAGTCACCGGGATGTTCTTGCACCGTCAGCAACGTATGGTCCTGCAACACAAAGCTGACCTGCTCGCTGGTAAAACCGGGTTCACCCTCTGAGGGCAACACCATCCGCGCCACAATGACGAGCTGGTCTTCATAGGTTTCAACTTTAGAGCGCTGGGGCACATTAACCACATCTTCAAGAATCAGAGGATGCAGATCAAAGGTTTGCCCAAGACGTCGCAAAATACTTTCATTGCCCAGCCCCTGCACATCGATCCAGGACACCATTTCTGTCGCTAGGCACTCCGCGCAGTCTTCAGGGTTTGCGATCGCAGCTCGACGGGCCTGAGATTGATCATATTCAATCAGCGTAATTTCAGGCGGATAGGCATCTTCATCGATCATCAACGTACCGGGAGCGCTACCGGGTTGATCGTAGAAGTAGTCTGTATATTCGGGCAGCGCCGCCGAAAATTGAGTCATGGGGAGTCTCCGATCAATCAGGAACGAACAGGGGATGATAAACGCCGAGTTGAGACAGCGAGGGTTTATGAAAAGATGGCCTTTGAGTCTACTCCGAGGCTCGTCGCCGCAGCTTGACCCGATAGTTATTCTTGATCTTTTTCAGCGGGAACTGCACGAATTCAGCCGACCCTAGAAGCTGCCAGTCCATCAGCCTCACCAGATGAATCGCAAACACCTTTGCCATTGAGAGGGCAAGCTGCGCTCCCAAGCAAGCATGAATACCACCGCCAAAGGGCATAAATTCATACCTGCGGCCTTCACCTCGTTCAGGCAAGAAGCGCTCAGGGTCAAACTGTGTTGGGTTCGTAAAATATTCATCCATCGCGTGGGCAATGCGCGGCTCTGCGATCAAGCTCCAACCTTTTTGATAGAGCATTCCATCGAGAACCACTGATTGAGTCAAGCGCCGGTTCGCCGTTGAACTGGGGGGCAAGGTTCGCAAAGTCTCTTTAATCGTGGCATCCAGAAACGTCATGGCTTTCAACGGATCGAGTCCCACGAAACTGAGGTCGCTGATATTCCCTAGAACCGTAGCCTGCTCAGTTCTGACCTGCTCCAAAAAATGGGGATGCTGCCCCATCTGATACATCCAGGAGGCTAGTAGCCCCAACATCTCATAATGAGAAGCCCAAAGCTGCAGCAGACACTGATTTTCAATGAGTACATCGCTAAACACGCCTTCGGGATTGTCCTGTTGCTGAGCCAGCATCATGGCGAGAAAATCTTGGGTGGGATCAATCGGTGCGGCCCGACGCTGTTGAATAATGGCCCGCATCAGCTCAATCAATTTGGCCCGCGCCCGCTGCCCCCGACCAAAGGCCGTTAGCGGTGATTTCCACTTGAGCAAACCATAAAAGCCATCAAAGAAGGTTTTATACAGACGCTTCAGGTCCGTCTTAGACGTAACCGGTAAACCCTGAAATGCAGCGTCGCCGTGGTCTAAATTAATGCCGAGCAGCAATGGCGCTAGCACATCAAAACTCAAGACCTCAATGGTGGGCACCAGTTGAATGGGCTGGGCAGTCTCCCAAGTTTGGAGATGTTGCTCAATGACCTGATGCATTTGGGGCAAGTATCCCGCCAGCATTTGCCCTGTAAAGGCAGGGCTGAGTGCCCCTTTGCGCTGACGATGCAGGTCGGGGCGCTGGAACAGGCTATGTTCTCCGAACATCGCCATGGTGGTCGGGGGCAAGCCAATTTCGGTATAGCGGTTGTCTCCGTTGAGCACCATCTGGTTGGCGTCGGCTGAGCCAACAAAAACGGTGGTGCCACCAAAGACGCTGGACTTAAAAATGGGACCATACTGGGCTAAATTAACGCGGCAAAACTGATCAGGGTTAGCAATATAGGCAAAGGTATCTGACCACTTCGGCTGACGAGGCGGGGCTGCAGTGCCAGCAGGGGGCCGTTGCCCATTCGTTAAAACGAGAACATCGCGTTCGGTGGGTTCCATCGTGAAGACCGCTCTGGCATGTACTACAGCAGTCTAAATGATACTCACGCAGCACAGTGATGTGGAGTGTATTCACTGAGGTGAATCAAGCCATCTCCAATGAGCTGAACGCAAATCTATTTTCTTGCGTGGTTGGCAAAGCAACCTCAGAGCAAATGGGCTTCGCCCAGCACAATGGTCGAGCAGGTTAATTGCTGGGCGATCTGACTGGTAATGCTGCTGAGGCCAAAGCCTTCTGCTGCGGTCTGGTGTCGCTGGGAGTGCAAAATCACAAGGTCAAAGGACTGGGACTCCTGCAAAATTGTGCTGGCAATATCGCTAGCCTGAGTCACCACCGTCTGAACGGGGGTTTGAAACTGGGCGCGCACGATTAGCTCTTTCATCTGGACATTCACCCACTCTGAGGAGTGTTCGAGAAAAGAAGGACTGACAATATGCAGCAGCGTGATTTCTGCCTGGGTGGCTTCAGCTAAAAGACGAGCAAAGCCAACGATACGCACAACGCGCTCAGAGAAGTTCACCACCGGCACCAATATTTTCTGAAACTGATGGGGAGGGCTAAGCAAACGAGCGACGGCTACCGGACAGGGGGTCGCCCAAAAAACAGTATCCACAAGATTGCCAAATAGGCGTGCCCGTAGACCGACGTTGGTGCCCCACCCCAACAGAATTAAATCGGCCCGCTGCTCCTGCGCCGCTCGACAGATGCCCATGGGCACCTGTTCGTCGATCCGGAGCAGGGGCTTAATTTGCACTTCAAAGGCCGTGCCCAGCGATCGCGCCTTTTCTAACAACGCCTCACTACGTTCCATCGCCTGCCGGAGCTGGGAGGTGCCCATGTGAGGACGCGCCACCGTAATGGCGAGGGGAATAATTTGCCCCTCCTGAGACCGAGCCAGCAAAGCCGCCATTTCAATCAGATATTGCTCGGTTTGAGGGTTATAAACGGGGGCCAGTACCGTTAAGGGGCGATCCTGCTGAGGGGCTTCAGGATTAAGC